>USCP01000226.1 GCA_900553245.1 uncultured Peptococcaceae bacterium | reverse complement strand
AAATTCTCTATTTTGAAGCCAAGGATCACCGTATTCACATTCACACCACCTCCGGCACCACCTATACCATCCGCCAGCCCATCAAAGATTTGGCCGAAGAACTGGACACACGCTTTTGCCGTATTAGCAAACGCTGTCTTATCAATCTGAGCCACCTCATTGCTGTTAGTCACACCGAAGTCACCCTCACCCATTGTGACTCACCACTCCCTTTGGGGCGTGCCTATCGCGACCATCTCAATCAAGCATTTTTACATTTTAAAGAGGAGGAGTATTCCTTATGAGCATTATCGACCTTGCCATGAACCTCACCGGATGGATTGAAGCCCTGATGTTTTTTATGCTTTTTGATGCCTTTATGGAGCGACGCATCTCCTTTACCCCTTGGCGCTACGGAACAGGTATTCTTCTATTGGGCTCCTTAATATGGCTTGTCAATCATTATTTTTTATATATGTTTACCAATTATATCGGAATGATTTTAAGCGCTATCGGTATTTCATATTATTTTTATAAAGGACTCTTGCCCAAACGAAGTCTGGCTGCAATTTTTTGCATGGCTATTATAATTTCAGTTGAAATAGGCGTCCTTTGAAATAGGCGTCCTTTATAGCATTTCTTTTATTTTTAAGATTAACATTGAAGAAGCTGTTCAAATCCCTTCCTATCTATTACTGGGACTCATCGTTTCTAAGACCTTAGGTTTGATGATATGTGACGCCATCCGTGTAAAAAGTAACATGCGCGACTTTAAATTGGGTAAAATCTACTGGCTTCTCTTTATTGTTCTCTTTTCCAGTATCATCCTTGTGGTCTTTATCTTATTTTGGATGACCTACAAGCTCAACGACTTTACCTACAACACCATGGCAGGCATTTGCTCCTTTGTCCTGATTTTTTGTAGCTTTTTTGTGCTATATTTATACGAACGCTTTGCCCGCCAAAGCTTAGAACTTCAACGCAAAGCGCAGTATGAGCAACAGCTTAAAGAGCAACTCAAGCATGTGGACGAAATTATTGTCCAACAAACCGAGGTGCGCCGCCTCAAGCACGACATGACCAATCAACTACTGGCCATTGACGGCTATATGGACCAAGGTGACCTTGCAGGCGGAAAGCACTATGTCCGTTCCTTAATCGACCAGCTGCAAGCCATCGGTACCAGTATCACTACCGGCAATATCGCCTTGGATGCCATCCTAAATGCAAAAAAAGAAGTGGCGCAAAGCAAGGGCATCGCCTTTACGACTTCGCTCCGTATTGCCGACCGACTCTCGATTGCGCCGGATGACCTTTGCGTTATCTTTGGCAATGCACTGGACAACGCTCTAGAGGCCTGTGCTCAGCTTCCGCAAGATGCCGATAAAACCATCACCCTCACCTTGGTGCAAGATGCCACCTCCCTCTTTTGTAAAATCACTAACACCGCCTTGCCACTGCAACACAACAATTGGCGCACCACCAAAGCCGATCCAATCAACCATGGTTTTGGCATGCGCAACATTCGCGAAGCCCTCGAGAACTATAACGTGACGCCGGATTTTTCATGGAAGGACGGCCTCTTTACCTTTCAATTTGCGCTATGCCACTAACATTCACACCCTTTCCCACACGGTTATTTTGCCGGTGGGAAATTTTTTTGCATTTCACGTCATAGAAATGCATTTCACGTCATGTTTTCGCACAAGCTGTTTTTTTATGATACAGTACGTTATACCATTTTCGGACAACTAAAAAACAAGTAAGGAGTGTTTCAAATGAAAAAACGTTTAACAGCGGCTGTTTTAGCGATATTCATGGGAGTTGGTGCATTTTTACCTGTTGCAAAGGCAGAGGCCTCTCCAATCCAACCGTTGCAATTTCCAACTTACGTAAATGGCACTAGCGTAAACCTTCAAAACTCTATTATTTACGGTGGACATACTTATGTAAAATTGCGTGATATTGGTGCAGCAACGAACATGACTATTGACTTTTTAAGGGCGAATTTACAATCTAAGTGCAACATAAAAAAATGACTCATAGAACTTCTGGTA
>USCP01000225.1 GCA_900553245.1 uncultured Peptococcaceae bacterium | reverse complement strand
TTGCTAGCGAAAGCAAGATTGAAGCAGAGCTTGCGCTCGATTTCTGGCAAGATGATGCACGTCTTTATTTGAGTGGAACCTTTTATAAAGGTGAAGCTTGTGTGTTGGTGCTCAAACAAGGGGAAGAGAAGCATCAATATTTCTTGAATTCAAACCTGAAGCCGTTTGGTGCCGAATGGCTTTACACCTATAGTGATGGGATCGAACGTTGGTTAAACTGGGCCATTCCATGTGGCAATTTGCATGGAGATTGGCAGGTAGAAATGATTATCGACGATTGTCACTATAGCAGTGATGTGGTCGTACATTTTGAATAATGGGTATAAAAAAGAAGCTGTTGAGATATTCTCAACAGCTTCTTTTAATTTAGATTACATATGATTGGAGTTCAAATCGGAGTTACGCAAGGTAACGTCGTGAGCGCCACCTTCTACGATGGAGGTTGCGGAAACGAGGGTTAAACGAGCGTTTTGTTGGAGATCCTTGATGTTCATAACCCCACAGTTGCACATGGTGGAACGAATCTTGCTCAAGGAAAGTTGTACGTTGTCTTTCAAAGAGCCAGCGTATGGTACATAGGAGTCAACGCCTTCTTCGAAGGAAAGCTTAGAGTCGCCACCCATGTCGTAACGTTGCCAGTTACGTGCACGAGCAGAACCTTCGCCCCAATATTCCTTCATGTAGTTACCACCGATGCGAACACGGTTAGATGGACTTTCGTCGAAACGTGCAAAGTAACGGCCTAACATGATGAAGTCAGCACCCATAGCCAAAGCCAAGGTCATGTGGTAGTCGTATACAATCCCGCCGTCGGAGCAGATAGGAATGTAAATACCGGTTTCTTCAAAGTATTCATCTCTTGCTTTAGCAACTTCGATGACTGCGGTTGCTTGCCCACGGCCAATCCCTTTTTGTTCACGAGTGATGCAGATGGAACCACCACCGATCCCAACCTTAACGAAGTCAGCGCCTGCTTCTGCCAAATAACGGAAGCCTTCAGCGTCTACAACATTACCGGCGCCAACCTTTACGGTGTCGCCATAGGTTTCGCGAATCCAGTCTAAGGTGATTTTTTGCCATTCGGTGTAACCTTCGGAAGAGTCGATGGTCAAAACGTCAACGCCTGCTTCAACAAGTGCTGGAACACGTTCTTTAAAGTCGCGGGTGTTAATCCCGGCACCAACCATATAACGCTTAGACTTGTCGTCCAAAAGTTCTAATGGGTTTTCCTTGTTGGAATCGTAGTCCTTACGGAAAATGATATAAAGAAGGTTTTGGTTGTCGTCAACGATTGGGAGTTGGTTGAGCTTATGTTCCCAAATCAGGTCGTTGGCTTCAGGCAAAGTGGTGTTTTCGTGACCAACAATTAATTGTTCAAAAGGAGTCATGAATTCTTGCACTTGAGTGTCACGTGGGGTACGGGACAAACGATAGTCGCGGCTGGTGATAATCCCGAGAAGTTTGCCGTTCGGGGAACCGTCTTCGGTAACAGCCATGGTGCTGTGGCCGGTTTTTTCACGAAGCACAAGCACATCGGCGAGGGTATCGGTAGGACGCAAGTTGGCATCGGAGATAACGAAACCTGCTTTGTGGTTCTTTACGCGGCGAACCATGTTTGCTTGGCTTTCAATGGATTGGGAACCGAAAATGAAGGACAAACCGCCTTCCTTTGCAAGCGCAATACCAAGGGTATCGTTGGAAACAGCCTGCATAACTGCGGATACCAAAGGAATATTCAAAGAAAGCGCTGGTTCTTCACCTTTCTTATATTTTACAAGCGGGGTTTTCAAGCTAACATTTGCTGGGATGCAATCCTTGGAGGTAAAACCAGGGATAAGAAGATATTCGTTAAATGTACGTGATGGTTCATCGTAAATGATTGCCATGACTGAGCTCCTTTCAAAATATATAATGATTTACAAAATAATATAAAATTATTTTTCTACGCCATGATTTGGAGGCAAGATTTCAATCCAGTAGTTATCTGGGTCAGTAATGAAATAAATCCCCATGGCTGGGGTTTCAAACACGACGCAATCAAGTACCTTGTGCGTCGCCAATGCTGCCGTAAAGT
>USCP01000224.1 GCA_900553245.1 uncultured Peptococcaceae bacterium | reverse complement strand
TTTCCGATGACCCGTTCAGATAATACACCACCGGTTGATTGACACCGCTATGGGTATGATCTTTTTGCGCACGCATAAGCGAATAATTTGGATATGGTCGCTCTAAGGGCATGTCTTCGGCAATGGCAGTGCCGGTTCTGCCGATGCGGTATATAACCTCACCGCGGCTATGGTGGTCACTGGGGTCAATCATCCACAAGCAAAGCTCTGGCGTCATCGTGGTTTCTGCGAGAGTCCCTGCCACTTCCCAGTCACTGACGTTAATTCCCGATGCCATACGCACATCCTCTTCCACGAGGTCCAAGGCCTGCTCAAACTGTTCCCGAATGACCTGTTCACCCAATCCTGCCCGCGCACTACGCAAGGTGAAGTTTGTGAGGTTTCCCACGGCAACTAGGACAATCGCCGCAATTGCGAGTGCACACAGTAATTCAATAAGGGTGAATCCGCGTTTCTTTCTCATAACGGGCCCTCCCTCAGCAGAAATTCATGGCGCTCTCCATTTTCTTCGTGCCACACCTCCAGCACATAATGATGGCCTTCCATAAAAGTCCGATACTGCCACGGACCTGCAAGAAAACCGCTTTTTTCTGCCGGAGGAGCTGCTTCAAGGTCTACAATAAGCGCTTCCACCTTTTCAACTAAGAGGGCGTCCTCCCCTTGGCGCATTGCAAAAAGTGGCACGTTACCACTCACGCGTACCAAGGCCACCAAGCAAATTCCTATAATGGCAAGACAAACGACCATCTCGATCAGTGTCATTGCTTGTCGTTTTTTAATCATTTCCTCGCCCCACTCGTATGCGCCCCAAGTTGTTTACCACCACGGTGCGTTTCTCCTTGCCTGCACAAATGGTCAGGGTGCATTTTTCAAAAGCCGTTCCCCGGGCTTGAAAAATTACCAATCCATAGCGTGCATTGCTGGCAATCGCCACCCGTTCGCTGATTAACGACCGATGTTCTACCTTACTTTCACTGTTTTCAACCACCGTAAGGTTATAGCCGTTTCCAACGCCGCTTTTAAAAACGGTTGCTGCACCGGTGCGTCTGGCCTCACTACGGAGCCACAATAAATCCTGTTCTACAATGCGCGTTTGCTCTTCCACCAACACACGGTCATAAGCATTGCCCAAGCGTGGCACCGTTACCACCAACACCACGCTGATAATGCCCAACACCAGAATCAGTTCAATCAAGGTAAAGGCGTGTCGATATTTTTTCGGCACGATAATCGCCCTTCTCATAACATGCCTCTCCCTTCATTAGGCGTGCACACACCCGTCCCGCACCGGCTGAGATTTCATATTGATAACCGTTTATCGGACTTTCGATGACCCGCTTCAACAATCCCATCTGCACAAGCGCCTCTTGACCTTCTAGGGCATCTTTAGGATGACGCTGCAAAAATTGTTCACCGCTGGCAATCAGCACCGATAAATCTCCTTCTATGCGTGTTTCCTTGGCATCATCCAGTGATGCCCCCAATTTTAGCGTTAAAAGCGTGAGCATGATGCCAAGAATGCCCAACACCACCAAAAGCTCTAAAATTGTAAATCCTTTTTTCCGTTTCATCTTATTCACCTATTGTCCAAGCACCAAACGATAGGCATCCAATACCGGTAAAAACAGCCCCAATGCCATTATTAGCACCAAAATCCCTAACGCCGCCACTGCAAGCGGTTCCACAAAACGAATAACAAGTCCCAATTCTTCTAGCAAAGTGCTCTCATAATAATCTGCTGAATTTAAGAGCGCTTCCGGCATGCGTCCATAGCGCTCACCGTTTAAGAGCATTTGCTTGGCGAGGTCCGGCACAAAGGCCGCTTCGCTGATTGCCAGAGACAAACTTCCGCCCTTGATGAGGACGGTCTTCACCTGCCCCACATCCTCCGCAAACAAAGAATGGTTGAAATAGCCTTCCACAGCGCCCATGGCATCATCGGCCGGCACACCGGAGGACAACATCTGCCCCATAAAGCGCGCAAACGGCACATAAACTTTAAGCACGCAAATCTTCTTTAAAATCGGAACTCGTAGCACAGTTTCTCGAAAAAGAGGACGGATACTGCCCTTTCGACGGATATGCACTATAAAAATACAGGCTGTCGCCACAAAAATTCCCAATAAAATAATACCACCGTACCCCGCAAAGAAATCATGCCCCGCCAA
>USCP01000223.1 GCA_900553245.1 uncultured Peptococcaceae bacterium | reverse complement strand
CGTCTGAAAAATCTACTAACCCGCTTGGGCATTGACGACTGGAGCGAGGATGCCATCATCCTCAGCTGTGACCAAGCCCACGCTGTGCATCCAAACTATCCGGAAAAATCAGATCCGGCATTGCGTCCACGCTTGGGCAAGGGTCCTGTACTCAAGCTTTCTGCCAGCCACAGCTACGCCACCACCCCACGTGGCGAGGCCATGCTCCGTAGTCTTTGTGCGGCTCATGATATTCCGCTACAAACCTTTTGCAACCGTGCCGATATGCGCGGTGGTTCCACCATCGGCCCCATCGCTGAGGTTGCCACCGGCATTGAAGCCATCGACCTCGGCGCACCGATGCTCGCCATGCACTCGATTCGCGAACTGGCGGACTTAAATGACCAACAACAGATGGAAGCAGTCATGACCGCCTTCCTCAATGCCTAATGCGCCCCCCTCCGTTTGCCCAATGTGGCACCGGAGGGGATTTTTTATCTCTTCACAAGCACAAAAAAAGACCGATTCCACACAGAATCGGTCTTTTCGTTTGCACTTAATATTGACGTTGAATTTCAAAGCCGTGTTCTTCCAAGGCCTTGATGATTTGCGCCACGTGTTCCGGCCCGTTGGTTTCGGCGGTCACTTCAAGAACCACGCGGTTGAAACGGTCCTTGGCCTTAAACTGGTTGTGGTCCAACCCAATGATGTTTGCGCGTTGGTCGGCGAGAATTTTGGAAATCAAGAGCATTTGCCCCGGTGCATCCGGCAATTCTACGCTAAATGCAAAGATGCGGCTACTGGTAACCAAACCGGAACGAATCATGGAGGAGATGGTCACCATGTCGATGTTCCCACCACTGATGACGCAGCCGACCTTCTTGTTGCAGCTGTTGAGATGGCTCAATGCCGCAAATGGGAGCGCACCGCTCGCTTCGGCAACGAGCTTATGCTTTTCAAGCAGGAGCAACACGGCTTCCATGATTTCTGTTTCATTGACAGTAATGATCCCGTCGACATACTTATTAACAAAGTCAAAGGTGTTTTGCCCAACTTCGCACACCGCTACCCCTTCGGCGCAGGTGTTGATTTTGGAAAGCGGGGTCACCTTACCGCGTTCCAAGGAGAAACGCATGCTGGCTGCCCCTTCCGGTTCAACCCCGGTGATGCGGATTTCCGGCTTCATTGCCTTCGCAGCGAGGGCCACCCCACTGATGAGGCCGCCACCACCAACCGGCACGAGGATTTCATCCAAGTCCGGATTTTCACGAAGCATTTCATAGGCAATGGTCCCTTGCCCACAGATGACGCCGTAATCGTCGTAAGCATGAATAAAGAGAGCGCCGGTTTCAACCGCAAGCTCTAAAGCACGGCGATAGGCTTGGTCGTAGTTTTCACCGTGAATGACCACATTGGCGCCTTTTTCTTGGGCACTTTTGATTTTAATAAGCGGCGTTACTTCCGGCATAATGATGGTGCAAGGACAACCGTAATGCTGTGCGGCATAGGCCACCCCTTGGGCATGGTTACCGGCACTGGCGGTAATAATCCCCTTGGCGCGCTCCTCATCGGTGAGTTGGCTAATTCGGTTATACGCCCCACGCAACTTAAAGCTCCCTGTATTTTGCAGGTTTTCCGGCTTAATCCAAATGTCATTCCCGTATTTATTGGAAAAGAATGTGCTGTAAATCATTGGGGTGTCCGCAGTTACGCCTTTCAAGCGTTCCGCAGCCTTAGTGATTTCCTCTAAATGTTGCTCTAATACACCGTCTGCCATAATCGACGCCTCCTTATATCTTTGTTTATTACAATCAACTTCTACAGTATAACACAGCGCATAAAAATCACGCAAGCCCCCAAACCATGCATTGTTGATTGATTTTTCTGTTATATAATAATAAATTTTCTCAAAGAAAAATCACTCAAAACGCCTTGTATTCGCAGAAACGCTTGACTATACTCAAACTACACGAATAACTCCTGAAGGATTCATCGGTTATTCGCTCTGAGACAATTTTTCTTTTTTCGTGGGTCGCCTACCCATTCCTTGTCGTAATCTACACACCATTGTCTCATGCAACATCAGTTTGGACAGACGCACCTTTAAGCCCCCTTATCGTGCGTCCTGTCCACTTTTTTTGCGGCGAATTTACAATCTAAGTGCAACATAAAAAAATGACTCATAGAACTTCTGGTA
>USCP01000222.1 GCA_900553245.1 uncultured Peptococcaceae bacterium | reverse complement strand
GTATCTATCGTTACCGAAGGTATGAATTCCAACCGAAATCCGTGATGAACCATAATTTTTGCCCCTCGTTGCCGCGGCGACGAGGGGTTTTTATATGCTATAATAGAATCAATCAACGATCAAAGATGAAGGAGGACTTGCAATGAACGATGTCGAATGCTTATTTCATGCACTGAATGATTGCGACTATGTGCTTATTGGCGCCGGTGCCGGATTGTCTGCCGCAGCAGGCATCAGCTTTGCCAATGAAGACGCCTTTCGCGCCGACTACCCTGCACTTTGGGCGCAGGGCGTGCACAGCGACTACCAAACCTTTAGCTACAAAGGCTGGCTTGACGGGCAACGTTGGGGATACCTTGCCCATCATATTAAGAAAATGGTGTTGGATATGCCGGCGTTGCCTCTTTATCATGAGTTGCTGGCGTTGTTGGATGGGCTGGACTATCATGTCATCACCTCCAACGTGGATCGCCAATTTGCAAAAGCAGGCTTTCCGGCGGAACGCGTTTTTGAAGCCCAAGGCCACTACCTCACCCTCGTTTGCAACGACGGTTGCTCCGAGGAAGAATGGGACATTGCCCCGGCTTTGGAAATCATCCGCGCCCACACCAATCCACGAGATCTCACCGTGCCGGAAGACGTCCTCCCACGCTGCCCACATTGTGGTGCACCCCTCGGCATGGCGTTTCGTGATACCAAAGCCCATGCTGAAGGTGAAGCGCGCTATCGGGATTTCTTGGCACGCTCGGAAGGCCATAGTATTGCCATCGTCGAATTCGGCGTAGGCTTTAATTCCGCCGGTGTCATCCGCGTGCCCTTTGAACGCATCGTTGGCGAACGTCCCGAAGCACAATTTTTCCGTATCACCGTGGACTATGCGGATAGCGACATCGAAATCGCCTATCCGGAAATTCCCAAGTCCATCGCCAATCAGTCACGTTCTATCAACCGCGACGCCGGCGAGGTCATTCGCGCGCTTTTGGCAATGAAGCAGGCGATGCAATAAGAAAGGAGCATTTATGGAAAAAATCATTTATCACGGAAGCCACTTGGTGGTGGAAACACCGGAAATACGCATTCAAAAGTACAATAAAGATTTCTATTTTGGATTTTATTGCACCACCATACCGGAACAAGCCATTCGCTGGGCGACGCGCTTTGGTGGCGAAGGCATATTAAACAAATATCGTTATACGCCGAACGAATCGTTAAATGTTAAGGTGTTTCCGGACATGACCGAAGAATGGCTGGATTTTATTGTTGATTGTCGTTTAGGTCATGCGCATGATTATGATATTGTTGAAGGGCCAATGGCGAACGATACCATATTTAACTACGTGCAAAACTTTGCAGATGGAAAAATTAGTAGAGATGCTTTCTGGGCATTGGCAAAATTCAAAAAACCAACCCATCAAATCAGCTTTCATACGGCACGTGCACTACAAACATTAACCTTTATTGAAAGTGAGGTGGTTCGAGATGAAAAATAATAGCGCCCTGTTTTATACCTGTAGCTTGATTGAATACATCGGGCGGATGCAGCGGTTACCCCGTGCGGCGGTGGTGCAAGGATTGAAGCGTGAAACCATCGCTCGTATCTATAACTATGCGGACGTGTTTCATTGCGAACCCATCGAAAAAACCGCCGATGAGTTCATCATGCGCTATGCTTTGCCAACGGGGGATTATGACAACGTTGCGGCTTGTCGTTATGAAGTGCCGGACTACTGGGCAATCGGCGAAGTCTATGAACGTTTGATTGAAGATGTGTGTGGCGATGACGAAAGCCGTGTCATTGACGTACTCATGGAAGTGTATACCTCTTGGATCGATGCGGCGATTTCAAATTACAATTCGGATTTCTTCTATCAATCTCGCGGCTATATTTATCAATGCTACCTAGAAGGAACCGTTTGCGCGTAACAGACACTATAGAAGCACTATAGAAGGAAAATCTTCATAACCACTGTATTGAAAAATAGAGTGGTTATTTTTTTGAAAAAGTGTAACCATCCCACATAAAACGGTGCTTATTAGGGTGAAGGGGCTTTGATTGAGAAAAAAGGAAGGTGAAGGGAATGGACGATAACAAAATTGTAGAATTATACCTTGCACGTAACGAAGCCGCCATCCAAGAAAGCACCGAGAAATACGGTCGGCGGTTGTACCGGTTGGCTCGTGGCATT
>USCP01000221.1 GCA_900553245.1 uncultured Peptococcaceae bacterium | reverse complement strand
GAAAAGCCCTTATAGGGCTTGCTAAAACCACCGGTTCAACCGGTGGTTTTTATTCACATTAGTGGGTTCCAAAGATACGGTCCCCGGCATCGCCCAACCCCGGAACGATGTATGCCTTGTCGTTTAACACAGGGTCACATTCCGCCGCGTAAATCGCCACGTCCGGATGGGTCTTGTGTAAACGTTCAAGCCCAGCGGTAGAAGCAATCAAACAAGCAAATTTGATGCTCTTCGCACCGTTTTTCTTGAGATGCGCAATGGCATCGCAAGCACTGCCGCCGGTAGCAAGCATAGGGTCTACCACAATCACCGTGGCATCCTCCAAGCCCTTTGGCATCTTGTAATAATAGGCTTCCGGCTCATGGGTTTCTTCGTTACGCGCCAAGCCGATATGGCCGATGCGTACGAATGGCAAGAGCTTTTGGAAACCGCTCACCATGCCCAAGCCTGCGCGCAAAATAGGCACGATGATAATTTCTTTTTCCTTGATGCGTTGACATGCTGCCATCGCCAATGGTGTTTCCACCGATACGGTTTCTGTTGGCAAGTCACGCAGCACCTCGTAGGCCATGAGCAAGGAAAGTTCCTCTACAAGGTCGCGAAACTGCGCCGTGCCGGTGTCCTTGTCGCGCAAATAGGAAATTTTGTGATGAATCAACGGATGATCATAAATATGTACGCCTTCCATGACTAGTTCCCCCTCAGTCGATTGGTATGCGATTTATTATTCGTACATTGGGTAGCGGTCGGTGATTTCCTTCACCATTGCTTTACCCTTTTCGAGGTCTCTGTCGATAAGAACAATCTTCATGATCTTAGCGATGGTACGGAAGTCGTCTTCCTTAAGACCGCGAGTGGTTGCAGCAGGGGTCCCAAGACGAAGCCCGCTGGTAACGGTTGGTTTTTCGGTATCAAATGGAATACCGTTCTTATTGCAGGTGATGTTGCAATCATCGAGGAGCTTTTCTGCTTCAGCACCGGTCATGCCGATGGACTTCACGTCAACCAAGAGAAGATGGTTGTCGGTGCCACCGCTGACAAGACGGAAGCCTTCTTCGGTGAGAGCTTGTGCAAATGCTTGGGCATTTTTGAGCACTTGGTCGATGTAGTCCTTGAATTCAGGTTGAAGGGCTTCACCGAAAGCCACAGCCTTTGCTGCGATTACATGCATCAAAGGACCACCTTGGGTGCCAGGGAATACAGACTTGTCGATGGCCTTTGCCAATTCTTCGCGGCAAAGAATCACGCCACCGCGTGGCCCACGAAGGGTTTTGTGGGTGGTAGAGGTAACGATGTCTGCATATTCAACTGGGTTTGGATGACGGCCTGCAGCAACAATCCCTGCGATGTGTGCCATGTCAACCATCATCAAAGCACCGCATTTATCAGCGATTTCACGAATACGCTTGAAATCAATGATACGTGGGTATGCACTTGCACCGGCAACGATGAGCTTAGGTTGCACTTCAAGGGCAATTCTTTCAAATTCATCGTAGTCGATGGCTTCGGTGTCAGGGCTTACGCCGTATTCTGCAAAGTCGTAGAGCTTCCCGCTGAAGTTTACAGGGGACCCGTGGGTCAAGTGACCACCGTGTGCCAAGTTCATGCCCAAAATCTTATCGCCGGGCTTTAAGACCGCTTGATAAGCAGCATAGTTTGCTTGTGCACCACTGTGTGGTTGAACGTTTGCATGTTCTGCACCAAAGAGTTTCTTCACGCGATCGCGTGCAATATTTTCTACCACGTCAACGTGTTCGCAGCCACCATAGTAGCGACGACCCGGATAACCTTCCGCATATTTGTTGGTCATCACAGACCCTTGAGCTGCCATGACAGCACGGCTGGTGAAGTTTTCGGATGCGATCAATTCAATTTTATCGCGTTGACGACCCAATTCGTCTGCAATCGCCTTTGCTACTTCCGGGTCTTGTGGGGCTAAGAATTCGCTGATATCGCTCATAATTTAATTACCTTCTTTCGTAAAGATTGATTTCATTATAGAGCATAAACGACACATGTTAAAGTCTTTTAACACCTCTCTCCTATCGGACTTCATGTCCACGCACGATAGCTTTTACCTATGGCAACTAAAAAGACACCTTACGCTTCCTATGGCAACTAAAAAAAGACCCCCACGAAACCGCAATGTCATTAAGTTAACATATGCCATGGACAGATGAAGTAAACTCCCGGAATTG
>USCP01000220.1 GCA_900553245.1 uncultured Peptococcaceae bacterium | reverse complement strand
GACACCATTTGAGCTGTATCATTCTAAGGTGTTGCACTTGACTTGACAATTCGCCGCCTAAAAACGCGTTGTCACCATCTTATATTAACGGTATAATAGAATGTAGTAT
Source organism: uncultured Peptococcaceae bacterium (assembly GCA_900553245.1). Lineage (GTDB taxonomy): Bacteria > Bacillota > Peptococcia > Peptococcales > Peptococcaceae > UMGS1590. Next base: position 2,115 of record USCP01000220.1, on the reverse strand, counting down.
TTTTTATTTCTAGGCGAGGTAGGTATGAAAAAAAGCATTAAAGAAATCATCGTTGTAGAAGGCAAGGACGATGTCAGCGCGGTGCGCCGTGCTGTGGATGCCACCATTTTAATCACCAACGGCATGGGCCTTGAGGACGCACGCTTAAAGGAAATTGCTGCCATGGCAAAGAAGCAAGGCGTGATTGTTTTGACCGACCCTGACGTGCCGGGAACCTTGATTCGTAACCGCATCACCGAGCTTGTGCCGGATGCCAAGCACGCCTTCATAGCCCGCAAGGACGCCCGTCACCCGGTGACCGGTCGCCTTGGCGTGGAATACGCTTCGCCGGAAGTGATTTTGAACGCACTGGAAAAGGCTTATGCCACCGCAAGTGCCGATGCACCACTGTACACCATGAGCGATTTGGTACGCTGGGGGCTTGTCGGCGCGGGAGACAGCAAGGCCCGCCGCAGTGCCTTTTGTGAGCGCCTGCACCTTGGCCAAGCCAACGGCAAGGCGCTTTTGAAACGACTGAATACCTTCGCCCTCGAAGAAGACATCATTCTCGAGGCGTTAGATCAATTGGAGAACCACCATGAACCTCAATGACCAGCTTAAAAAACACCGCATCACTCTGACAAAAAAATATGGGCAAAACTTCATCAGCGACCCCTCTCTTTTGGAACGCATCGCTTCCGTATGTGATTGGCAAGACGACGACGTTGCCCTTGAAATCGGGCCGGGGGCCGGCACACTGACCCGTGCCATCGCCGCTCACGCCGACCGAATGCTTGCCATCGAAATCGACAAACGCTTGGCACCCCTTTTGGAAGAAAGCCTCAGCGGCTGTGACAACGTCAAGCTCATCTTTGGCGATGCCTTAAAGTCCGACCTTGATGCCCTGGTGCGTGATGAACTCAACCACGACGGTGACTACAAGCTGGTTGCCAATTTACCGTATTACATCACCACCCCACTCATCATGCATGTGTTGGAAGATAGCAGACATGTGGATGAGCTGGTAATCATGGTACAAAAGGAAGTGGGCGAGCGTCTTTGTGCCAAGCCGGGCAGCCGTACCTACGGTGCTGTCACTGTGATGGTACAATATCTTGCCACTGCAAGCCGCGCCTTTGACGTCGGCCGACGTGCCTTCACCCCACCACCGGATGTGGATTCCACCATTCTCCACTTAGTGCCTTACAAAAAGCGTCCAATCCAAGCCAAGGATGACGCCATGATGCGCCGTGTGGTCAAAGCAGCCTTTAGCCAACGTCGCAAAACCCTCCGTAATTCCCTCGCCAGCCTCGGTGCGGACAAGGCAAGCATTGCCACGGCTTTAGAAAAAGCAGGCATTGACGAACAGCGCCGTGCCGAAAGTCTTTCGGTGGCTGAATTCGTCGCCCTCGCCGATGCTTTCACCGACCAAGGAGGAAACCAATGAATCCACGCGATGTCTACAACACTTGGTGCAACCGCACCGATTTAACCGATTCCGAACGCGCCGAGCTTGCACAAATAGCAACCGATGAACTTGCCATTACCAAAGCCTTCGGTGCGAAGCTCCACTTTGGCACTGCCGGTTTACGCGGTATTATGGGCTTAGGGCCAAACTGCCTCAATCGCTTCACCATTGCTTGGGCAACCGCAGGGATTGCCGAATGGCTCATCGAAACCAACAACGCCGGCGGCACCGTTGTTATTTCTTCCGACAGCCGCCTTAATCACAAAGAATTTGCACGCACAACTGCCTCGGTATTGGCAAGCTACGGCTTTACCGTCTTACTTTGGGACAGCCCAACCGCAACGCCAATCCTTTCTTGGAGTGTGCGTCATTTTCATGCGGTGGCAGGGATTATGATCACCGCCAGCCACAATCCTCGCGATTACAACGGCTACAAGGCCTACGACGCCAACGGCTGTCAACTTTTGAGCGAAGATGCCAACATCGTCACACGCCATGCCGACGCCTATTTTGACGGCAAGGCCCTCTCCTTCGACGACGATTTCGATGCCTTGGTAGCAAGCGGCAAGGTTCGTCTTTTACACGATGAACTGGCAGATTATCTCGCCATCATCAAAAGCACCGTGCGTCCGCTCCAAACCGACCCACAAACCCCACTGTCTATCGGC
>USCP01000219.1 GCA_900553245.1 uncultured Peptococcaceae bacterium | reverse complement strand
TCGGTCATATAGTCCGGCGCACCCATGACCTTGTACTGCTCTGCCACCGCACGCACATCATCAGCATGAAGCTTCCCGCTATGGTCGCGACATGGCACCACCAACAGCTGATGGCCGGTATTTTCCACGGAGCCGGCTTCGTGGCCTGCAATGTGGCCGCTATCAGCGCAGATAACACTTTCAATTGGACGAAGGGCTGCCGCATGAACGATAAAGTTCGCTTGGGTGGCACCCGGCATGAAATGAATGTCTGCATCCTCCCAGCAAAGTTCTTCACGCAGAAGCGTCACCGCTGCGTGACACAAATCATCTTGGCCGTAGCCGGGAAAGGTTTGATCGCCAAGGTTCTGAATCGCGGCCATAATTTCCGGCAAGCAGGTTTGATTGTAGTCATTGTTAAATCGAATCATTTTATCCTCTTTCTCCAGCAAGGGGCTGGGATTGTATTCTTCTACTAGTATAAGCAAGCACCCAGTGATTTTCAATGATTGACACTCACACAATAAAGGGAATGTTTCACGTGAAACATCCTTAACGACATCTGCCACAATGAAGCAACGCATCTATAGCAAACACCTTGAGCAATCGGCACAGACCTCAGAATATCACACAGCACCCACCCCCCGACAACCATTGAACACGCCTCGCATACTGTCCACCTCATGCGGAGCCGTCTTTCTGTATTTGTTGAACCCATGCCTCACCCATCCTGATACACCCATCCTGATACCAGCCCCTATATCTAGCCCCCATGAGTTATCCACAGGGAGGGGGTTTTCCACAACGAGAAACGCGCCTGCTTGTCGCCTGCCCATCTACGCGGAAACGCGACTACTAACGCAAAAACGCCCTTTGATGGCTTAAAATCATCAAAGGGCGTTGTCAATTTTCATCTTAAAACAGAAAATGTTATCCACAGTTGTGGATTTCTTTTTATTTCAGCGGGGATTTTGCCGCTGCTCCCGGATTGCGTGGAAAACGCTTCGGCGTTGGCGCGGTCTTTTCAATCAAAAGAATGTCACGCTGCTCGCCGCCCGGCAAGGCGTGAACACAGGTCTTGGTATGGCTGGCACAAAGGGTTTTGAGGGCGCCCTTGGCTTCGTCCAACTCTGCTGCACCGTCCGGCCCCTTGCAAGCAATAAAGGTGCCACCCTTTTTCACAAAGGGCAGACAATACTCACTCAAAAGGGGCAAACGTGCCACTGCGCGCGCCGTTGCCCAATCGTAATGATCGCGGCGCTCCGGTTTTTTCGCAAACAACTCGGCGCGGTCGTGATAAGCGGCTGCATTCTCAAGGCCCAGCTCGTCAATCACTGTCTGCAAAAAGCCCACACGTTTACGCAGGCTATCGAGCAAATCGACCTGTAAGCTCGGGCAGACAATTGCAAGCGGAATCCCCGGAAAACCGGCGCCGGTGCCTACATCAATCAAGGTGTCGCCGTCCTTAAAGGTGACATCCTCTAAAAGAAGCAGGCTATCTAAAAAATGCTTTTCCACCACGCCCTGTGGGTCGGTAATCGCCGTTAAATTCATGCGGCTATTCCAATCCACCAAAAGCGCGTAGTAACGCTCAAACTGCGCACACTGCGCCTCACTTAACGCAAAGCGCGCTGCCAGCTCGCTGTCAATCAATGCGCGGATGTCACTCATTATACATCCCTCCGACTTTGCTCGAGCCATACGAGAAGGGCAGTGATATCCGCCGGATTCACGCCGCTGATGCGGCTCGCTTGGCCTACGGTTTCAGGCTGCACGGCATCGAGCTTCTGGCGCGCCTCCAAACGTAGGTTTGATACTTGACCGTAATCCATGCCTTCCGGCAAACGACGGCTTTCGAGCTTGGCGGTACGTGCCACCTGTTCTTCCTGCTTTTGAATGTAGCCGGTGTATTGGATGATGATATCCACTTCTTCCACGACATCCGCCGGCAGTTCTTCACGCCCGTAGCCAAATGCCAACAAATCCGCATAGTGGATGTTTGGACGCTTGAGCAAATCATAGAGGCTCACACTCTTATGAAGCGGCTCGCCACCGCAGGCATCCAAAAGCGGCTGTGCCTCGCTCGGACGCAGTACCACCCCTTCAAGGCGTGCCAATTCTTCATCAATCGCTTGCCAACGCGCCTGGTACTTCGCATACTTGGCATCGTCCAATAAGCCCACCTCATGACCGATTTCACACAAACGGCGGTCGGCGTTGTCCTCGCGCAACAGCAAACGGTACTCACAACGGCTGGTCAG
>USCP01000218.1 GCA_900553245.1 uncultured Peptococcaceae bacterium | reverse complement strand
CCCACCAGAGGGTTTCGTAAGCCACTACGGTGTGTCCGGCAAGAAGCTCTTGGCGTAATTCCTGCACGCTTGCGCCGCGAAAATCTGCGCATACGGTGGCGCCGTTGCAATAGCTGTTGCAGTATGTTGCGAGGGCTGCCGGATAGATGGTGGTGCGCTTATTGGGGTCCACCACATAAGGGGAACCGACAAAGCCATATTCCGGATTGGTGGCAGCGTGGGGAAGACCGGCCAAATAGGTGCGTGCGTCAATTCCTTTTGCATAGCCAAAAGCTTTGAGCCCCATTAAGGAGCTAATCGGTTCACAGCCTACCCATGCTTGAATACCGTCAATTTGGCTGATATAAGGCACATAGCTGACTTGATGCGCGTTCGCGACTTGAGTGAGCACGCCGTTCGCATCAGCGGTATAGGCACCGACGGTGGTGTTGGTTTGCAAATGCTTATAGCGGTCAACGCTGTAAAGCTCCCCGTCAATGTTGTGAATCCCCGGTGTAAAGATTGTATTTAGCCAGTCGATATCACGCCATTGTTCACCGCTTTCCGTGAGACTGTGCTGATGGTCAACGGCTGCCTCGGCAATGGTGACTGCTGCCCAGAAATTTGGACGCACATCGGTGAACCGACCGAGTCCTATGAGCTTTTTTGCTTGGGTGGCATCGCCGGAGCGGTTGGTGACGCGGTTAATGATGGCGCAGGCTTCGGCGCGGGTGAGGCTGCTTTCTGGTCTAAAAGTGCCATCCGGATAGCCGCTGAGCCATCCTAAGGCAGTCGCTTTTCCGATTTGTGCAGCCGCCCAGTGATCGCTTGGCACATCACTAAAGGAGGCTGGTGCATTCGGTGCAAAGCGCACCAATACGTCTACAAGCTCTGCGCGAGTGATGACATCATCCGGTCGGAAATGGTCGCTGTCATCAAAGAGGCCGAGTTTGCAAAGTCCGCGGGCAGCTGCCTCGTACCATGCACCTACACGCAGGTCCGTATAGTGGCAATCGAGGGTGTCGGCTTGTGGATTTTCGAGGAGGTTGGAAATAATGCCTGCTGCTTCAGCACGGGTTACCGCACGTTCCGGACGCATTGTTTGATCTGGGAAGCCGTTAATGTAGCGAATATGCGCTTCGCTTAAAATGGGTTTCACAGTATCGGGGGAGGTGTCGGTGTTTTCGGAAGCAAAAACCGGTCCGGCTATAAGTGCTACTGATAAGCAAGCCGTCAAGGCAACAGTGGTCAATCGTCGTAAAATAGGTCGCATAAAAATCGCCCCTCTCCTTTTTGTTGTGTTCATTTTAAAGGAAAACGGACGCAAGCACAATGCTTCAATGTATAGCTTGCGTGAATTTTGGCATGAAGAGGCACCCTTCTGCGATGTCGTTGAAAATTGCATGTGAATATATCGGAAGGCACAGGCAATCGGTGGATTTTGTGGCGTAGCACTTATATAATAGAAAGAAGATAACCGTCGGTAAGTAAAGAGAAAGGGTGAGGTCGTGGTGAATGCGTATATCAAGGAGATGGAAACGATTCAGGCATTGGAGCAAGAGGACCGCGAAAATGGCGTGGTAGGGTTCTTTGCTGAGGTGGTGTTGCGTGGCGATGAGGAAAAGCGATTGTTTTTTAAGACGCATACATTGACTGAGGCATTAAAAAAAGCGGAAGCGGCGGTGACGCCGGGGACACTGGTGGACATTCGTTTGACACTGTGGCACGTAGAGGGTGGCATGATGGGCGAGGTTGGTGCCTTTAGCCATTTGGCCGCCGATGCGGTATGGATGCACGAATATCGAGAAGAAAAGCAAACGCGTCAATTGATTTATACCTGCAAGCTCAGAAATCGTGCCAATGGGTAAAAGTGAGCGTGTATTTGCAGGCAATAAAAGCAGCGGTGGCTTCCCGATGTGGGGGAAGTCACCGCTGCTTTTATTTGTTGGCGAATGGTGTCAGCGGATGACCATCCCCATTTTGCGTTGGTTCCACAGTGTTTCAAAGGTTTGGGCGTCGATCCAGTATTGGTAGACTTGCCCCGGCATATTGGGGTTATAAGGGTCACTGACGAATTAGCCGAGGGTCGGGTCGTAGCCCGCAATGAGGCGCACGTGGTTATTGGCGACCATGGATTGCCAACGGCCGTCGATGAGGAACTTTCCGTGACGAATCGGTTCCCACCAGTAGGTTTGGTAGGCGACGATGAGATTGCCGCAGAGGAGCTCTTGTCGTACAGCGGCAATGGAGGCACCGCTAAAATCGGCACAGGC
>USCP01000217.1 GCA_900553245.1 uncultured Peptococcaceae bacterium | reverse complement strand
CATCCCAGAGGGCAATGTGATGACGACGCGCAAAGTCACGGGCGGCTTCGGGGGTTGTGGGCGTTTCCTCATTCCACAAGGCGGCCAAGGTGCGCCAAAAACGATTTTGCGGATGCCCGTAGTACATCATGCGTTCGCGAGATTTAGGTGAGGGCATGGTGCCCAAGACCAGCACGCGACTGTCTGCATCGACCCACGGGGTGAGGGTGTGGTGGACGCGCTCAACCATGGATGATTGCCATTTGACAAGCTGCCATGGCATCCAAAGCAGTTTGATGGGATTCAGGGGTGACACCGGCACAGAGGTCAGCGTTAATATAAATTGGGACGTTTGGTAAGCTTGCCTTCGCAATCATTGCATTGGAAATAACACAGATGTCGGTGCAAACACCGATGATGGTAATAGAAGTAAACGGCTTTTCCATATTGGCACGAGCGAGGGCATGGGCAAGCATGGTGGCGCCGAAGGTGTTCTTTTCAAAGGCCTTTGCCCCATGCATGGTAAGTACCTTGGCGATTTCCGGATTGAGTTCCCAGCCGACGGTGCCCTTGATGCAGTGCTCAACCGGCAGATAGTGACCTTCTTGGGTTTGAAGATAGTCGCTGTCGTGGGTATCTAAGGTGTAGTAGATGGGGCCGTGGTGGCGGCGAATACGTTCTACAACAGCAGGGACAATGGCTTGAGCCTCTTTGTTGGCAAGACTGCCGTCGATGAAATCGTTTTGCATGTCGATGACAATGAGTAAATCGTTGGTGGTGAGCATACTATGTCCTCCTCAGGTGGTTTTTTTCTATTATATCAGTTAATTTGTCCACCGTCAGCATATTCGTCTCTCGCGTACAATTATCCGCGTATCGCTTGCATTTTTTTGTAGGCTTTGTTAGAATAGCAACTGCATGTATTATGCAAGAAAATAAGGGGGGCTATATTTATTATGGCTGAAAAGAAAAAAATTGGCTTAGTACCACGTCTCCTTGCTGGGATCGTTGTCGGCCTCTTGCTTGGGATGGTTGTACCTGAGTTTGTCATTCGTGTATTGGCGACTGCAGGGTCCATCTTTGGCAGCTATTTAAGTTATTTGATTCCACTGATGATTGTAAGCTTTGTAGCGTCTGGGATTGGGCATTTGACCAGCGGCGGTGCGGGCAAGATTTTGCTTGTGACCGTGGTAATGGCGTACTGCTCCACCATTGTTGCAGGGAGCTTTGCGTATATGGTTGACAGTGCCATCTTCCCATCCTTCATCACACCGGAAATCATTGAAAACTTCAAAGAAACCAGTGGTGTGGCAGTAGAACCTTATTTGGAATTCGTTCTCAATCCGGTTTTTGACGTGACCACTGCCATTGTTTTGGCATTTATTTTGGGGATTGGCATCATTGCGTTGCGCAATGGGGAAGAACACTGTGAAGTAGCGGACTTGCTGTTGAAGATTGTTGACGGCATCCAAGCCATCATCAACTTGGCACTTTCCAAGACCATCTTGCCGGTGCTTCCTTTCTATATTGGGATTACCTTTGCAAAGATGAGCTACACCGGTGAAGTATGGAGCGTGCTCAAGGTCTTCTGGAAGGTCTTTGTCATCATCTTGATTCTTCACTTGCTCTATTTGACCGTGGCATTCTGCATTGCAGGGGGCGTGTCCAAGAAGAGCCCAATTCGCCTCATGAAAAACCAAATTCCTGGTTACATGACCGCTGTTGGGACCCAAAGCTCCGCAATTACCATTCCTGTTAACGTAAAATGTGCGGAAGCCAACGGTGTTTCCAAGAGCATTCGTGAATTTATGGTACCACTCTGTGCGACCATCCGTCTGGCAGGTAGTACCATCACCATTACCAGCTGTGCGACCGGGGTACTGATGATGAGCAACATGCCGCACAACTTGGCGCTCATGTTCCCATTCATTCTGACCCTTGGCGTTGTTATGATTGCTGCACCGGGTGCACCGGGCGGCGCCATCATGAGTGCACTTTCCTTCTTGCCAATGATTGGTATTCCGGTAGAAGGGGCGTTGGCATCTCTCATGATCGCGCTCTACCTCACCCAAGACTCCTTTGGGACTGCTTGTAACGTATCCGGTGACAACGCGATTGCTGTCATCATCGATACTTTCAAAGACAAAATCGCCGGCACCAAGAGCAAAAAAGCTGCCTAATAGCGTAATAAAAAAACGACTGTTTCTAAAAACAGTCGTTTCAGACTGTATAGAAACCCTAATTTCGGCCGAGCCGAAATTAGGGTTTCGTCTTT
>USCP01000216.1 GCA_900553245.1 uncultured Peptococcaceae bacterium | reverse complement strand
CAACGGCTGTCGCTTTCTAAACGCAAACTGGAAATTGAGATGGCGGCTAAGAGCGACGGCGTCAAAATGCAAAACAAATTCAATACAGTCACGCTCCCCGACACCATACATCCCACACCAAATACCGCCACTAGCAGCGCATACACCTTGAGATTGCTGGCAACGCCGAAGATATCATTTTTTAACAAGCCGGTCATCGTGCTTCCCCCTTTACCAAGAGCAACATGACTTCATCAATCGTTGGCGCATCTATAACGACATGCGGATATTTTTTCTCAGCTAAGGCGCGATCCTGCACCAAAATACTCGTCTGGTAGTCCTGAGGACGAAGCGCCAAAATATCTTCTGCGTCAATGTCTCCAACTTGATTTTTGCGGCATCGAAGAATACCGTAATGATACAAAAGATTGTCCTTGCTTTCTGTTAAAATAATTTTTCCATTGTGAATGAAGGTAATATAGTCTGCAATACGTTCTAAATCACTCGTAATATGAGAGGACAATAAAATAGAATGATTCCGGTTCTCATCCCCGACAAAGTCTAAAAACAAATCTAAGATTTCCTCTCGCACCACAGGGTCTAGCCCACTAGTGGCTTCATCTAAAATCAGCAATCGCGGATGATGCGCTAAAGCCACGGCAATAGCCAGCTTCATCGTCATACCTCGAGAAAAAGTTTTGATTTTCTTTGTTTTATCTAAATGAAATTGCGCGACCAATCGATTAAATAACGCATCATCCCATCGACGATAAACCTCTCTCATAATACTTTCCAATTGACCAACCGTAAAATGCGCCGGAAAATTATCGCCATCATAGACCACACCGATTTCTTCTCGCAATGCCGTATTATCATCGGACATAACTTGCCCCAACACCTCAATATGCCCACTGTCATATTGAAGGGTATTGAGAATACATCCAATGGTGGTGGTTTTTCCCGCCCCATTCTCACCGACAAATCCCATAATGGTGCCATCCGGCACAGAAAAGGAAACTTGATCCAAGCAAAAATCGGAGCCCTCATATTGTTTACACACTGCATTCAAGGTTAATGCTGCCATTCTATTCAACCTCCTCATAAAAGAGCTTTAATACGTCAATTAAGGTTTCCACAGGAATATTATTGATACGGCCAATATCTGCTGCGATCTTAAGATGCTCTTCTGCAATACGTTGCTGCTCTTCCAAATAAAATTCTTTATTGCGTGCCGATACAAAGCTACCGCGCCCAACGGTGGTTTCTATAAAACCATCTCGTTGCAATTCTTCGTAAGCCTTCTGCACTGTAATCACACTTACATGAATGGATTTCGCCAAGGCTCGCATCGAAGGAATGGCCTCACCGGCTTGTAATTCACCGCTCATAATCATCGCCTTAATTTGAGCGGTAATTTGTTCATAAATCGGCTTATTTGCATTATTGCTAATAATAATATCCACAGTCGATTCACTTCTCTTTCAAGTGTACTTATTGTATAAGCACATTATATATACGCACATGCTTCTTGTCAACAAAAAACCCACTATTGAACCAACGTCCAATAGTGGGTTTCTTTCGTCATTTTTTACGCATCTTGTCCGTCGTCACCTTTTGGTGCCACGCTTTTTAAGAGGGTTTCGGCGTTGATGTCGTAGAGTTTAGCGAGGGCGAGGAGATTGGAGGTCGAGGGATCCATGTTGCCGTTTTCCCATTTGCTGACGGCTTGTCGGCTCACACCCAGCGCATCGGCAACAAACTCCTGTGTCATCTGGCAGCGCAAGCGCTCAGCTTTGAGGGCTTCACCCAAAGAGGCGCGCATTTCCTTTTTCTCGCTGCGCACTTCACTACTATGGATATATTTTCTCAGCGCCTTGATGATGAGGTAAATCAGGTACACGCCTACGGCAAAGACGGCGATATAAAAAAGAATCACCAAAATAGCCAGCAAAATCAGTACTCCTTGAGAAACTTCCATTTTTAATCAATCCTTTCCTTGATGATGGCCTTATTTTAGCCGTTCAATGCCTGTTGCCACCACCAAGTTATGCGCAACTTTTGGTTAACTTGCCTAAAACAGCGCATTTTTTAGTCAAACAGCTTCAAATCTACGATGCGCTGATACCATTTGCCACACCACCGGCGCACCAAGCGTGCATATTCTTCGGCATATACCCTCCCGCCAATGCCCATGACCTCAAAGACCACACTGCCTTCCTTGATGTGCCCCGGCAGCTGTACAAAGCCGTTTCGCTCATAAAAGCGCCAGCGTCGCAAACGCTGTTCGGCAT
>USCP01000215.1 GCA_900553245.1 uncultured Peptococcaceae bacterium | reverse complement strand
GGCGGGGAGCTTAAAGTTGCTACATTCACCAATCATCAAGCCCACGCAACCAATCACACGGTCGCTGTCCTGTTTGCAGATGGCATAGGTGGTATCATTCATAAAAACCGCTTCAATCACCTCGCGGCTATTGTCTATACTCGTATGTGCCGGCCATCCGGCTTGGCTGCCGATGCGTGGGTCTTTGGCCACCTCATAAAGGGCCTCGGCATCCTCCAAGCGCCACGGACGTAAGATGAGTCGTTGGGTTTCAATCATTGTGTATTCTCCTTTTTAATCATCGCTTTACTATCTGCCCGCATCAAGGTACGCCATTAAATCGGAAAGGGCGTTCTTGGCATCGCTTTGGCCCAAATCGTACATTTCTTGAATTTTTTCTGGGTCCTTTTCGATGCGTTTGATGTTCACCAATCTTGACGGTCTGAAAACGAAAATCTTCCCTTTTTGCTCCAGCGCCTCGATTTGATTGAGCTCATGATTGTACATGGCATAGCGATGGTTGATGGCTTCTACCAACTGTGGATATTTGTGATAAAAAAGCTTGGGAACGAGGGTGTTCGACGGCGATTTTCTGTAATCCGCCACCCTTGTCAGCACAACAATGATTTTATCACAGCCCAAGTCCATCATTTTATCTATCGGGATGCTGTCGGCGATGCCACCGTCCAGATAGAGGTTGCCGCGAATCGGAACAGGTCTGGAAACAAAAGGCATCGAACCGGAGGCTCTGAGGGCTTCCAATTGATTGGGATTTCTAAAGTCGTCAATCTTGATGTACTCCGCTTTACCGGTTTCGATATTGGTCACTACCGCATAGAAATGCTCGGGGCTGTTTCGGTAGGTATCAAAGTCAACGGGATCCAACTCATGAACCAGCTTGTCAAAGCAAAAGTCTTTGTTCATAATATCGCCGGTTGTGAGCAGCGAATAGGCCCCCATATAATTTTTGTTGTTGGCATATTTTTTGTTGTAACGCAGCACACGGCCCATTTGCTTGGATTTGTAATTCATGCCAAAGAGGGCCCCGGCAGACACACCAACAATCTCGTCTACGGCAATGTCATGTTGCATCATCACATCGAGCACCCCAGCCGTATAGAGGCCTCGCATGGCACCGCCTTCAAGTAGCAATCCGGTTTTCATCGCACATTCCTCCCACACACGCAATCTGTTTTCTAGCTAAAAATTATAACACTGCAAAAAGTCTGCGTCCAATGAAGATCTGCCAACAAAAAAGCGTGTCCCTCTTTTAAGAGACACGCCGTTTTTTTATGAAGCAGCCTTTGTACGACGCCCAAGCACCAGCTTTTGCACCGCACGAATTCCCACAATGAAAAGCCCCATAATAAGGAGCTGCTCCACGGTAAAGAGAATCAAGGAATCCTGATGCGGCAAATCTGAAGTACCGATGCGCATAAAGAGATGGGCACCGTATTGCTGATGCCAAAGGGACACCGCCCCAAGCACCACCGTAATGATGGCCCCTACACGACCCAGCCACGCTTGACCACACAAGGTCTTGCCCAAAGCGGTTTTCTTAAATTGTGCCAAAAGCATCGGCCAATGCAAGCCGATGTGCATCGCCATAATGAGAAAGCCCCAGTAGGAGCAAATAAGATGTGGCGTAAGCCCCACCTTGTCACCACCTAAGCCAAGAAAGCCGAACACATACTCACTCAGAAGGAGGCTTGAAACAATCATCCCTAACGTCATAAAAAGCAACAAACAATTAAAGTTTTTGCGTACGCCGTTCATCGGCACCCCTTTGCCGGTAAAGGCCTTGCCATACCAACGACGATTGATCAAAAGATGGATAACAAACAGCACCACCACCGCAAGCCCAATCCATTCATGCAGGAGCTTGCCGGTCCAGGCATAGGCCATACAAGCCAAAGTGCCAAGAAAAATACCACCATCCAATAGCAGTCTGTCCTTCATCGATACCATACGATTCCCCTCTTAACAATTCTTCATTTCTTTAGTTTTCTTCTCGCCTATTATAGCACGTCACGCTTTCTTTTATCGCTGAATTTACCACTCTGTCATTATTTCTTCATGGCAAAAACCGCTTCATTACGCAGAAAATGAACATTTCATTTTGAATTCACCTTCATAAAAAAACACCTTAGAGCAAACCGCCCTAAGGTATCGCAGGTATTATTCATTTGAAGTTAAAACAAAAGGATTTTTTAGAACAACATGTTCCCTACCGGAATCCCTACCACAAGCAAAGCCACAATAACCGCCGCAACGGACAGAATCGCTTGCACATAGGCTTGTT
>USCP01000214.1 GCA_900553245.1 uncultured Peptococcaceae bacterium | reverse complement strand
ATACGCTTCCTAGGGTGGCGAACCGGTTGGTTATGCCCGCCGATGGCAACGGAAAAGACGGCGTCCGGGGTGGCCAGTGATGCGTTATGCGAGTATTATCGCGAGCGTTCCGGTAAGTTGGGGTTGATTATTACTGAGCATGCGTATGTGTTGAAAGAAGGCAAGGCGTCTCACGGACAACTGTCATTGGGACCTGATGCAGATTTGGCGAGTCTTAGAAAGCTCGTGGAGGCAATTCACGCTCAAGGAACGACCAAGGTGATGGCGCAAATCAGCCATGCCGGTCAATATACCACCGAGGACATTATTGGACAGCCGCCTTTAACGGTGGACGGGTTGTCCCTTGAGGAGATTGCGCGTATTCAAGAAGCTTTTGTGGATGCGGCATTGCGTGCGAAGGATGTGGGGTATGACGGTGTGGAAATCCACTGTGCCCACGGTTTTTTGTTGAACCAATTTTATTCACCCTTAACCAATCATCGCACTGATGCTTACAATGGTGTCACGATGGAAGGGCGCACCCGTTTCCAATGCGAAATTATTCGCATGGTGCGTGAAGCGGTGGGCGATGACTATCCGGTGATTTTCCGTTTCGGTGCCTATGACCATATAGAGGGTGGTTCGACCTTGGATGAAATCGCAGAAGCAGCCAAGCGCTTTGAAGCGGCAGGGGTGGATATGATTGACGTGTCTGGCGGTTTGGCAGGGTTCCGTTTGAAGGGCAATACGCAGGCAGGATATTTTGGCGAGGAATCCGAGTGTGTGAAGCGGGCGGTGGATGTGCCGGTGCTGCTTACTGGTGGTATTCGCTTCCGTGAGGAAGCGGAGGCGCTTATTGAAGCGGGAAAGTGTGATATGATTGGTATCGGCAAACCGATTCTAAATGATGCAAGTTGGATTGATTGCGTGCTTGCGGTGGATGAATAGCTGTTTGTGGTCGTTTTTTCCCTTTACAATCCGGAGGGCTTCTTTTATACTATAGATATTATAGCGCTTTGGCGCGACTTATAGATATACTGAGAACGGGAGCCTGCTTGCAGTGACTGTGATAGGGAGAGATGGCACGACTGGAACCATCTTACAGCGCGCAACATGTGGATTTCGCCCGGGAGTATCCTTCCTTGAATAGTGTAGGGGAAGGCGTATCAGGCGTTAACGATTTAAGTGATTTGTCCGTAAAGGATAAATAATAAGGGTGGTACCACGGCACTTCGTCCCTTTTGGGGGATGAAGTGCCTTTTTATTTTGTAAGGAGGAAAAAGATGAAAGACTCTTTAATGCAAATCAAAGAGGCGGCATTGAACGCCATTGAAAGTTATGATGACTTAGAAAAAATCAACGAGTTGCGTGTAAAATACCTCGGTAAAAAAGGGGAGCTTACTGCAATTTTGAAGGGCATGGGGAAGCTCAGCGCCGAAGAACGTCCAATCATGGGCGAACTTGCAAATACTGTGCGCGATACCATCAACAATGCGTTGGAAGCAAAGACCGAAGCGCTTCGTGAAAAAATCATGAACGAACGCTTGGCTGCGGAAACCTTGGACGTAACCATGCCTGGGATGAGCATGCCACAAGGGCACTTGCATCCACTCACTCAAGTGATTAACGATGCCAAGCGCATCTTTACCGGTCTTGGCTTTGAAGTGGCTGAAGGTCCGGAAATTGAAAGTGACTATTACAATTTCGAAGCCTTGAACTTGCCACCGGACCATCCGGCACGTGACATGCAAGATACCTTCTATATCAATGACAAGGTTGTGCTTCGTACTCAGACCTCCGGCGTACAGGTTCACGCGATGGAAAAGATGAACGGTCAATTGCCAGTTAAGGTGATTGCACCGGGTCGCGTATACCGTAAGGACGATGACGCTACCCACTCTCCAATGTTCCACCAAATTGAAGGCTTGGTTGTGGATGAACACATCACCATGGCTGACCTCAAGGGGACCTTGTTGGCATTTGTTCGCGAAATGTTCGGTCAAGATGTAAAGATCCGTTTGCGTCCAAGCTACTTCCCGTTCACTGAACCATCCGCTGAAGTAGACATCAGCTGCGTGGCTTGTGGTGGCAAGGGCTGCCGTGTATGCTCTCACACCGGTTGGTTGGAAATCCTCGGTAGTGGGATGGTGCATCCAAACGTATTGCGTGCCGGTGGCTACGACCCTGAAAAGGTGACCGGTTTTGCATTCGGGATGGGTGTTGAACGTATTGCGATGTTGCGTTATGGCATCAATGACTTGCGTTTGTTGTTTGCCAATGACGAACGTTTCTTGGATCAATTTTAATAAGTA
>USCP01000213.1 GCA_900553245.1 uncultured Peptococcaceae bacterium | reverse complement strand
AAGCCTCATCGTTGCCGCCACCGCCGCAACCGGTCAACATCATACTAACAAGCAAACCAGCAGTTAATAATTTTGCAATCTTCTTTTTCATGGTATTTTCTCCTCCGATATTTAATCTTGTTTAACTGTTTAATAGTTTATCACGGTAAAGCAAAAAAGTAAAGGGGCGCATTTAACATTTTTTCGCTTTAACTCATAAAAGAATCTTAACATGACAGGCCTCTCCCATTTATACTGCATCTACTCTGTATCATCAATAACTAGACACAATCGTCAATGTGTCTAAAAATGTAACACCCCTTCCATGACGCGCAAAATTGTAACAAGCATACATTTTGTCTAATGAATCCCCGCTCCTCTATTGTTATACTTAGGCCATGGTACCAAGAAATCATACCCGAATAGGAGGAACCAGCAGTGCAACCATATTTACAAAGCAAAGACGAGGTTGTTGCAGCCCTTGACTCAAATGTGCATTCAGGGCTAAGCACCGACCAAGTCTCACAAAAACAACAAACCTATGGTCCAAACAAGCTCAAAGAAAAGAAAAAGAAAACCAATTTCCAACGCTTCATTGATCAATTTAAGGACGTCATGATTTTGATTCTCCTTGCAGCAGCGGCGATTTCTTTCGCCATTGCTTGCACCCAACATGACCCCATGGAATTCTTTGAGCCGGCGCTGATTCTCCTCATCGTTGTCTTAAACGCGATTATGGGGATGATGCAAGAAAGCAAAGCAGAAAAAGCCCTCGAAGCCCTACAGAATATGTCAGCACCTCACGCTCGCGTGCTTCGTGACGGTAAGGAAGCCGTTATTGATGCCTCCGAGCTTGTACCTGGCGATATCATCCATCTTGAAGCCGGCGACTTTATCCCTGCCGATTGTCGTCTCTTGCGAAGTGCCGGTTTAAAGTGTGAAGAATCCGCTTTAACCGGTGAATCCGTGCCATCCGAAAAGGATGCCGAAGCAAGCATTGATGAAAAAGCACCAATCGGTGACCGTGCCAATATGGCATTCAGTGGTTGCAGTGTTACCTACGGGACCGCAACTGCCGTTGTCACTGCAATCGGCATGGACACTGAAATGGGGAAAATCGCCAATATGTTGAACGATGAGAGCGATGCGCAAACCCCACTTCAACAAAAACTTGCTCAACTCGGCAAGTATCTCGGTATCATGGCCCTTGCCGCATGCGGTATTATTTTTGTCATTGGGGTATTGAACGGTATTCCTGTTCTTGACATCTTTATGACCGCCGTTAGTCTGGCCGTTTCCGCTATTCCTGAAGGCCTCCCCGCGATTGTCACCATCATTCTTGCCATTGGTGTGCAACGTATGGTTAAAAAGAATACCCTTATTCGTCGCTTACCTGCCGTTGAAACCTTAGGCAGCGCTTCTGTTATTTGCTCCGATAAAACCGGTACTCTTACCCAAAATCGCATGACCCTTGTAAAGGCTTATGTTGATGGGGCTGATACCACTGAAGATATTACTGAAAACAACTCTGCTGCTGTAAAGCAATTGCTCCAATATGGCACCCTTTGCTCCGACGGCTCCGTGGTATTCACCGATGACGGCGTTCAGCATTTAGGCGATCCAACCGAAACTGCCATTGTTCTTGCCGCACATAACAATGGCATGCCAAAGGATCAGCTCAATAACCATTATCCTCGCTTGGCAGAAATTCCTTTCGATTCTGAACGCAAGCTCATGACCACGGTCAATAAAATCGATGGCAAAAACATTGTTATTGTCAAAGGTGCCTTTGACATGATGGCTCCTCGTTGCGTAAAAGGCAACATAGACGAAGCCCGTCATTACACCGAAAGCATGAGCGCGCAAGCATTGCGTATTCTTGCCATTGCTTACAAGGAAATCGACACTGTTCCTGAACACCCTACTTCCGAAGAACTTGAATCCAATCTCACCTTACTCAGCTTGGTTGGCATGATTGACCCTCCAAGACCGGAAGCCAAGGTTGCTGTTAGCACCTGTCGCAAGGCCGGTATTAAGCCTGTTATGATTACCGGCGACCACGTTGTAACTGCATCCGCTATTGCTAAAGACCTCGGCATCCTCGAAAATGGCGACCGCGCCATCACCGGTGCTGAACTCGATGCGATGACCGACAGTGAGCTCGACAAAGAAGTAGAAAATATTTCCGTCTACGCACGTGTCTCCCCTGAAAATAAGATTCGTATCGTCAAGGCTTGGCAACGTAAAGGACAAATCGTTTCTATGACCGGTGACGGTGTCAACGATGCCCCGGCTCTCAAGAAGGCGGATATCGGT
>USCP01000212.1 GCA_900553245.1 uncultured Peptococcaceae bacterium | reverse complement strand
AGGTATCTATCGTTACCGAAGGTATGAATTCCAACCGAAATCCGTGATGAACCATTTTTTATACTTCCTCCACCTTATTGTGACGCAACCAATACAACCATTTATGGGTCACCGGTTTTCCACGTGCAATTGAAAGGGCTTCGGCATACATCTCAAGCTGCTTTTGATAGCGTGAGGCATCTGCGGTGCGGTCTGTCTTAAAGTCCACTATTTCGTAGCCTTCGGCTGTTTCAAAGAAAAGGTCAATCTGACCGCTGACAATCCACGGTTCGACCTGCATGACGAAGGACACTTCCTGTTCAATCTTAACAGCTCTTGCCGCCATGTCCTTTACAAAGTCGCTTTGATACAATCGCTCTAACATGAGAATGTCCACTGCTGCACGTTCTGCTTCTGTAAGAAAATGCGCCGTTACAAGGTGGTCAAGGGCTACAGCCAATGCCATACTGTCGCGCGGCATCATTGGCAAATACTGTACCACTCGGTGCATCAAGGTCCCCATCGCCGCACCGGTAAAGGATTGATGGTCACGTAGAAAATGAGGCACCGGCACATCGGCAGCAAGCTCTGATGCCTCGGATCGTTTCTGCGCCACCTTTGCCTGACTGCCACTTTCACCCTTGGCTATTTGCGTTACGGTATTAACAAAGGATTCCGTGGTGTCCGCTTCATAGGCATAGCGTGCACCAAAACGACCTTGAATTTTTTCTACCATCTCTGAATCAGCCTTTTCAATAAGGGCACGATAATCCGGCTGTGTCACTGTTTCCTCGGTTTCCTCTGTATTTTGATCCACCAAATGCCACTTGTAAAGCCCCCTACCATTTGATAAAGAAAGCGGATGGGCATCATCACACAGACAAGTATTCAGCCAGTCGCTGTAACTACGCCCACCTCGCAATGTTGCCAAATCTGCGTGGGCAGTGCCACGTTTTTTCTCAAAATTTTCATAGTCCTTGCGCTTAAAACTCGCTACCAGATACAAGCGATCAATGGCGCGTGTGAGCGCCACATAGAGCAAGCGCACCTCCTCGGAAAGAATCTCATTTTTATTTTTATAGCCGAGAAGCTTCTTTTCAAAGGATGGATGCTGCACAGAACGTGCCAAATCCACGATTTGCATGGCAATGCCGATATCATCATCTACCACCAAGGTTTCACTGGTATCGCGGGTATTGAAAGTATGGGCCATATCGGCAAGAAACACCACGTTGAAACCAAGACCCTTGCTTTTATGCACACTCATGATACGCACACAGCGATCATTTTCGCTTAATCCAATCCCCGGCATGGCGCTGTCCATATTACGCTCTTCTAACGTTTTCACATAGTGCAAAAAGCCCGGCAAACCGTAACGATGTGCCTTTTCGTATTCACCGATGGTGTCGATAAAAGCAAAGACGTTTTGGTGGCGTTCAATGCCGCCGTCCATGCCTAAAAGGAAGGTACCATAGCCACTTTCTTCGACCATTTGTACAGCCACATCTTTGAGCGGACTATAACGCAGCGCCGCACGCCAACCGGCCAAATGGTCGTAAAAAACATGCAATTTACGCGCAATCTCATCCTCTTCTCCATCGTTTGCTTCCGCATAGGCCTTTGCCGCCTGGGCAAAAGCGCCGTCCGGTGTCGCTAAGCGGATGACTGCAATGTCGGCATCACTTAAACCGCCAAACGGTGATAAAAGTGCCGCAAGCAAGGCATGGTCGAGGGTATCGTTGTTTAGCACCTCTAACATCGCAATCAACAAGCGCACCTCTAAATTATGGAAGCCTACCACCGAGTTATCTGCAAAATATGGGATATGGTGGCGCTTAAAGGCTTCTTCATACAGGCGCAGTCGGCTGCGCGGTGAACGCATCAGCACCACCATGTCACCGTAATCATACTTACCGGCCGCCACCAAGCGCTCGATTTCTTCAGCAATCCACTCGGCTTCCCGACTCACATCCTCGTCCTTTTCGTCAATCACCGCCACGCATTGCACCGCTTCATCATCGGGTTCAAAGCTTGCGCCACACACCAAAGCCTGTCCCGGTTCTCGATAATCGACTTCCCCTAAGGCAGGCGTCATCAACGTATCAAAAAGGGCATTGGAAAACTGTAGAATCTCTGCGCGAGAGCGAAAGTTTTCCGACAAAAAAATCAGACGCCCCGCCTCGGTGTCACGATAACGTGCATAGCGGCGGTTGAAAATATTCGGGTCTGCACGGCGAAAACGATAGATGGCTTGCTTCACATCCCCAACAAAAAAGAGGTGGTCGTCGGTTGCCAAAGCTTCAACGATGGCTTCTTGAATCGGATTGGCATCCTGATACTCA
>USCP01000211.1 GCA_900553245.1 uncultured Peptococcaceae bacterium | reverse complement strand
GGACTGAGCTTTGAAGAAAAAAGCAGCTGTGATTGTAGCGTTGGCCAAAGCGGCTGCGACGATGACCTTATTTACAGAGCCTTACAGATTCTTCTGGAAAAGGGCATGATGGGTCCGATTCTTCAAGCCTTTGGAAAGGACATTCCCTACGTTTCTGAAAGTGATTCCGCAGGAATGCTCAAACTCGTACGTGGTGAAAGCGCACAGTGGTTGCCTTTAGAAACCAATACAGCTGATGCAAAGGCCTTTTACAATACGCTTATTGATCGCGCTGACGGCGCGGCGATGACAGCAGGATTTATGCGCATCGATGAAGGGGCGTTTCCTTGGCTGACGGAGTGCCAAGAAATCTATTATGTGGTAGAAGGGACCTTAACCATTGAAAAGGATGGTCGAAACTTTAAAGCCCATGCGGGCGATTGTTTATTCTTTAAGAAGGGCACGCACATTGCACTGAGCGTGCAAGAACCCGTGAAAGTATTTTATGTCACAGATTAGTATTAGATAAAGAGGAGGATCTTCATGGAAGCGTTAGGGATGATTGAAACCTACGGCCTTATTCCGGCAATTGAAGCCGCTGATGCCATGCTCAAAGCGGCAGAAGTTCGTTTGCTGGAACGCACCTTTGTTAAAGGTGGCTTGGTAGCAGTGACCGTGACCGGCGATGTCGGTGCGATTAAAGCGGCAGTGGATGCAGGTGCTGCGGCAGCGGCGCGCTTGGGTGAACGTGCTTTGGTAAGTCAGCATGTGATTCCAAGACCTCATGCGGAAGTGGGCGAATGTATTATTAACCCGGTACCGTTGAGTGAACAACGTGAAGCTGAAGAAAACGGAGACTGTCCCAGGCAAGGCTTAAGTCATTTACCCATCGAAACGGTTTGTCATGTAAAGCAAGAGACAGAGCCTAAAAAACCGCTTCCAAGCAATGTGCCTCTTTCAAAGCATCTTGTGGATCAATTGATGGCACTGGAAGGGATTGATGAAGGGTTGGCGATTTTACGAAAACGCAGAGTGGTTGACCTCAGAAATCTTGCCAGAGAATATCACTCCTTGTCGATTGCCGGACGAAACATTTCGAAGGCCAATAAAGCCAAACTTTTGGCAGAACTTGAAACATATTATAAAGAACATCATCAGGAATAACTGTGAAGGAGGAGGTTTGACAAATGCAAACAATAGATTATGATTTGCGTTCAGTTCAGGAAGTGCGTGATTTGGCAAGAAAGGGTCAAATTGCCACTGAAAAATTAGCAACTTACACCGAAGAACAAGTAGACCGCATCGTGCGTAACATGGTACGTGTTGCCGAAGAAAATGCTGTGATGCTTGCGCAAATGGCTGTTGAAGAAACAGGCTTTGGGAAAGTAGCGGACAAAACCTATAAAAACCACATGGCGTCCACCTTGTTGTATGATGCCATTAAGGATATGAAGACCGTTGGGATTATTAACGAAGACCCAATCAATAAAACCATGGATGTGGCAGACCCGGTAGGGCTTTTGATGGGGATTGTACCATCCACCAATCCAACCTCTACCACCATCTTTAAAGCGATTATTGCAGTTAAATCCCGTAATGCCATCGTCTTTTCTCCACACCCATCCGCTGCAAAATGCAGTGGTAAAGCGGCTGAATTGATGGCACAGGCTGCTGTTGAAGCAGGTGCACCGGAAAACACCGTTGGTTGTATCTCTATGCCATCCATGCCTGCCACCAATGAACTCATGCACTGCAAAGAAGTGAAGATGATTATCGCTACCGGCGGTCCAGGCATGGTGAAGGCTGCTTACAGTGCTGGGAAGCCAGCCCTTGGCGTTGGTGCAGGGAACAGTCCTGCCTATATTGAACGTAGCGCTAATGTAAAACAAGCAGTGACCAACATTATTGCAAGTAAGACCTTTGACTACGGCACCATTTGTGCATCCGAGCAATCCATTGTCTGCGAAGAATGCAACAAAGAGGAAGTCATCCGCGAATTAAAGGCACAAGGCGCTTACTTTATGAGCCCTGAAGAAACCGAAAAGGTGTGCAAGCTTTTGTTTAAGAACGGTCATGCCATGAATGCTAAATTTGTTGGCCGTTCTCCACAAGTGATTGCAAGTGCAGCAGGGATTCAGATTCCTGAAAATACCACTGTGCTCGTAGGGTCACAAGACGGTGTCGGCGAAGGCTATCCCCTTTCCTATGAAAAGCTTACGACCGTCCTCGCTTTCTATGTGGTGAAGGATTGGCATGAAGCTTGCGATTTGAGCATTCAATTGCTTCAAAACGGGATTGGCCATACCATGAGCCTCCATACCGAAGATCGCAACATTGTTCTTGAATT
>USCP01000210.1 GCA_900553245.1 uncultured Peptococcaceae bacterium | reverse complement strand
CGTTTTCGAGTTGACTGGCCTTGCCCATTACGAGGGCGAGGGGCGTGCGAATGTCATGGCTCACGCCGTGAATCCAATCGCTGCGAGCGGTATCGCGCCCTGCTTGGTCCTTGCGGAACCAGTGACGCAAAAGAAGCGCCGAAACGCCTAATACTGCCACCAGCATAAAAAGGATGCAGCCCACAAACCAATAGGGCATGACAGAGAGATTTTGCATCGTAAAGACGAGGGATTGCTTCCACTGTCTTCCCTTGGGGGCACCCACTACAAGAATGCCGTCGTCGCGAATCTGTGTGGTCACCGGATAATCTGCCAAGTACCAACGGGTGAAGCTCGCCACATCCGTCAGTTCGTAATGGCGCGGCACATCATCGGGTAAATCTTGGCTCCAAGCGATAGTGCCATGATTGTCAATGAGCATGGCCCAGCGATGGTTGTCCTCCAAAATCGCAGGCGCCTCAAAGGTATAGGTGCCGTTTCGCTGCACAAGGGCGGCGTCAATATCCATCATCGAGGTGGTATCCTCGCGGTCTTGGAAAAAAGTCACGGCAGTAAAGCCCAGCATGCCTGCAATGCCGATGACCACAATGAGCACCACCGAGAGGGTAAAGACGAGCGCAGCCTTGATGATCGTGCGTAGGTTCATGCTTGTGCCTCCTCACTCAGGCGGTAGCCTAAGCCGCGCACTGTGAGCAAATGCCGCGGCTGGGAAGGGTCGGCTTCGATTTTTTCACGCAAGCGGCGCACGTGCACCATGAGGGTGTTTTCGTAGCCCACCAAGGGCCCGTCCCAAAGGGCGGCACAGAGGGCATCTGTGGTGACAATATTGCCACGGTTGTCCCAGAGCTTTTTTAAGAGGGTCCATTCCTTGGCGGTGAGGGCGATTTCTTCGCCGTTTTTGACCACGGCGCCCTTGCCCCAGAGAATGGTTACATCGCCAAGATGGCTTTGTTCTTCCAAGCGGTACACGCGGCGCAATACAGCACGCAAGCGCAAGAGCAGCTCCTGCGGCAAGAAGGGCTTGGTGATGTAGTCATCTGCCCCAAGGCCCAAGCCTTGCAAACGGGCGCTGTCCTCATCCCGCGCCGAGAGAAAGAGCACCGGCACATCGCGCTTGGCGCGTAAGGTGCGAAAAAGACCAAAGCCGTCGCCATCGGGAAGCATCACATCCAAAAGCACTGCATCCGGCGCGTTCTCTTCAAAAACTGCCATCGCTTCCTGACAGTTGGCAGCGGTCAAAACCGTATAGCCGTCGCTGCGGAGCATATTGCCGACCATCTCACGCAGTGCCGGTTCATCATCAACGAGTAAAATTGTAGGTGTCATACCATCACCTCCATGAAGTTGCTTTCATTATAACGTATTTATAGCGCCAAAAAGGTTCCTTTCGCGAAATTTAAGGAAAACGTAAGGCAGCCGTCAGGACCCTGTAAGGTTCGGCGCGTATGCTTAAAGCATGGAAACGAACAAAAGGAGGAATGAGGTATGACTCTCATTGAAACCAAAGGGTTAACAAAACAATATGGCAAGACCTTATCAGTCAATCAACTTGATATGGCGGTGCCGGAGGGCAGCATCTACGGCTTTCTCGGGCCAAACGGCGCCGGCAAATCCACCACCCTCAAAATGCTCTTGGGCTTGGTGCATCCTACCGCAGGTGACATTCGTATTTTTGATCAGCCCATGAACCGCAAGAACCATCTCAATATTCTCAAGCAGGTGGGAAGCCTCATTGAAAGCCCAAGCTACTACGGCCTCCTCACCGGCGCGGAAAATCTGCGTGTGGTACAGGAAATGCGTAGGCTGCCGGCCGGACAAATCGACGGGGTGCTTCGCATTGTGCGCTTAGAGGAAGCGCGGGACAAGCGCGTGAGCCAATATTCTTTGGGGATGAAGCAGCGTTTGGGCTTGGCGGCGGCGCTGATGGGCTTTCCACGCCTGCTTATTTTGGACGAGCCAACAAACGGTCTCGATCCTGCCGGTATTCAGGAAATGCGCGAGCTCATCAAATCTCTGCCCGAGCGTTTTGGCATGACGGTGATTGTTTCAAGCCACCTGCTTTCGGAAATCGATCAGATGGCAGACCATGTTGGCATTATTTCTTCGGGTGAATTGGTTTTTCAGGATACCCTTGTGGCGCTGCACAGTCGCAGTAGCCACGCTTTGGCACTGCGTACCACCGATAACACCGCTGCCATGGCAGTGCTTGCAGACCGTCGCTGGCGCGTGAAGGAGGACGGGGCATCGGTGCTGTTGCCACTCCTTTCCGATGCTGCCACCTTGGACATGGGGCGCCGTTTGGCAGAAGCGGGCATCGGCATCCTGCGCTTAGAAGAACG
>USCP01000209.1 GCA_900553245.1 uncultured Peptococcaceae bacterium | reverse complement strand
AAGGGGAGCCAATCAAGCAAACCGAGGATGGCCTGCTCTATCGTAAATGGGACAAGGACAATTACTTGACCGCGGTTGGCACAGAGGATAAGGACATCATCACGCCGGTGCATGACGGCTATGTGCTTCGCGGAACGACCTGTGTCATTGAAGAGGACTACTTGTACTGGGTAGAGCATCCGGTGCCGGAAACGGAGGTTTCATGGCGTGAAAACTGGTACCTCTATATGCAAGAACGCAAGCCGGGTGCCAAGCCGATTTGCATTGACGAGGGGATTTTTGGAGACCTACAGGAGTTGACCTTTGGCATCTATACGTTGGATAACTGTGACTTTAAGAACGGCAATATGGTCTGGCTTCGTGGCGACAAGGCTTCCGGAAAAGAAGAAGTGCGCTTCTATAATCATCAAACCGGCGACACAAAGGCCTTGGATAGCATTGCCTTTGGCAATAATTATTCCGCAATGGAAGTGGCCCTTGGTGAAAAGGATGTCTTTTGGACAACACTCAATCTCATTGGCGGTAAACAGCAATACGGAACGATGCAACGCATGGACATCAAGACCGGTGAAGTGACCGATTTTTCTAAAGGCTATAACCTTGTGAATCCAATTGTAGTGGGTGACAATTTGATTATTCGCAACAAACCGGAAGGCAATAATTATCTGCCGGATACGGTCAATGGTGGCAATATCAGCGGTGAGCTCTGGGTCTATGATTTGAAAAATAACAAGTGGAAATTTAAGGTCACAACGGCTTTGCCGATGTTGGACAAATATGCGGTCATGCTTATACCGGAAGTCATTGATGAGACTCATGTGGCATTAAAGGTCGAAGGCATGGGGCGTGCATATTCTATGCCGATTCTTGATTTAGAAACCGGTCGTGTACAGACAACAGTTGATGATAAAGGAAATTCATTACTATATAGTGACTCATTAAATGAGGCAAATGTTGTTGTAAAGATTAATGAAAAAGGGAGTGATGAAAGAAATATTATACAGTTTGTAGAGAAGGAGGCTTTAGATGTAAGTGCAGCTTTTGTGGATTTTAAAAGTTAAAGGAGTTGTTTACAATGAAAAGACGAATTACTAAGATGGTGCTTTTAGTATTTACCTTAAGCATGTGTGCGGCAGTGCCGAGTTTTGCGGATGTTGAGTAGAATGAGTTTGCATCTGCTGAGGCGAACGGCAAATATTTAAGTGAAAACAAAATTGACCAATCTTATGATTTGCCAACGGCAGAGGATGAAGCGTGGAACGACTATTTTAACAGCATGATTGAACAAATCAAAAATGCCTATGAGCGTTACTATGCCGGTGAAATCACCATTGATGAATTACAACAAATTGAAGATGAATGTTATTTCGCTCTTTATCCGGAAGAACGAGACAATCCTGATGCATCTTTGGCGACTAATCTGGAACGTCGTGCTGCGGTAGAAAAAAGCAAGGCGACTTTAGATGAACGTGCTGCCTACAGTATTGTGCCGTTTGCCCTTGGTGATGGCCAAACGGTATACTTGCCAATGCCGTATGAAGCACAAGCAACCGGCTATTATTGTGGGCCGGCAACAGCAGTTAATATTGTTAATGGTTACAATGGCTATGCACGTCTTACTCAAGCGCAAGCTGCGCAATTACTTGGTACCACTGCAAATGGTACCAATTTTGGGAACAATTGGTCAAACGTATTAAATTCAACATATATGGGAAAGTCTTATCGTGCTGCATGGGGGCATAACGATTGGGCGATTGAATTAGCGGATAAGTCTATTGCAACTTTAATGGGCAAGCGTGGTGTGGCATTGAATCTTTATATGCATAGTGGTACCACTTATTTGCCAGGCTACAACAGTAGCATGGGTACAGTAGGACATTATGTGGCTGCCTATGGCTTTGACAGCACCGACCCATCTCGTAGAAAAATTCATTATCTTGATCCAAATGGCGCAAATAGTCAAGCATGGGGTGCTCATACGGTGACCTATCAACAAATGGCAAAAGCTACCCAAGAAAGAGGGATTATTTATTAATCAATTTTCTGTAGCATAATTTTTAGAACAATACATTCAAAAAGGTCACGAGCAGTGACCTTTTTGAATGTCGGTAAAGAGGTGGAAGTATGTGCAGAAAATTATGCGTGCTCTTTCTTTTTTTGGTCGCGGTTGCATTCGGTTGTGTGATTGTGATTGTTGGCCATAATGGGATTTCTGTCAGTGAGCGCCCGTTATCACATGAGGCGTCTGCAACTATAGAGAACAGTTGTCCTGAAAAAGACGAGCACTCACAGCCGCCGACATCGGCTGTGACAGAATCGCCCTCACTTCCATCCGATATGATG
>USCP01000208.1 GCA_900553245.1 uncultured Peptococcaceae bacterium | reverse complement strand
TTGTGGGTCGTGACCCTGTTGAGCGCGCGAGAGCGCGTGAAATAAAAAACCACCCGCTATGCGGGTGGAGTCAAGGCGTTATACGCAAAAACACTCCTTCCAGTATAATGTAAGTGTTCAGGTTACATTATACTGGAAGGAGTGTTTTTATTTGGGGGTAGTATTAGCGAAGGCTCTGTTTTAGGTAACAATGGTGAGCTTTACAACGTTGTGTCAATTCATCCCCAAAGATTTTCAATGTTCATCCCTAAGGATTGCTGGTTTTTACTCCGCTGTATTTTCCTGCTTGCTTGCATCAAGAGGGAGGGTGACAGTAAAGCAGGTGAGGTTGTCCTTGCTTGTGACTGCAATGGTGCCGTGGTGCAAGGTGACGATTTCCTTGGCAATGGCAAGGCCCAGACCGGCGCCGCCGGTTTCTGTGGAGCGGGAGCTATCAATGCGATAGAACTTATCAAAAAGCTGGTCTAGCTCGTTTGCCGGAATGGTGGGACCGTGGTTGGTCATGGTAAGCCGGACCTGCTCGGCCGATGCACGGGCTTTAATACGAATTTCTGTTCCTGGGTCGCTGTAAGCGATGGCGTTTTTGAGCAAATTATTCAGCACGCGAGCGAGATTTTCTGCATCCCCCATCATTGGGAGCTCATCAGGCTTATCGAGGCTAATCCAATTGCCACGCTTGGTCGCCTGTGGGAAAAATTCTTCGCTCAGTTGCATGAGCAAATAGGAAAGGTCAAAGGAGTCGATATGAATACGCACCTGTTGGAGATTAAAACGCGTGATGTCAAAAAACTCGTTAATGAGGCTTTCTAAACGGCGCGCTTTTTTAAATGCCACATTGGTGTATTTGATGCGGAGCTTGAGAGGCATATCCGGCGCTTCTCGCAAAAGACTCAAATAGCCGATGACCGAGGTGAGGGGGGTTTTGAGGTCGTGGGCCAGATAGGTAATCAGGTCATTTTTACGTGCGTTTTCGCGGTTTAAAGCAGTTTCGTGGCTCTGAATTTTTTCCTTCACCTCGCTCATTTGCACAGCGATGGCGCTGTATTCTTCGGGAAAAACGTCACTGACATCTCTGTCAGAAAAGATATAATCGTGAATCATGGTAGACACCGTTTTTAGGTGGGCATTGGTCATTCGAGTGGCCATCACCTTCGTTGCAATGGCGGTGCAAAGGATGATTATAAGCACCATGGCGGTCAAAAGGCCGAATACCAGCTGCTTGATTTTGAACCAATTTGGACGAAAGACCTCAATGATGGTGCCGGCGCTGTTGGTATAGTGTTCATGAGAGGCATAATTCTTTTCCAGCCAATCGACCATCATGCCGTTAAAAAAACCATCCATGATCCAGATTGCACCGATGCAGATTGCTACCAAAAGGAGGATGGTCGCAATAAAACGACGTCTGGACTTGTCTGAGCTAGTCAATTTTATACCCCCTTCCCCATACGGTGCGGATGTATTGGGCACCGTCACTCACCACGTCCATTTTTTCACGCAAGCGACGGATGTGGACGGCAATGGTATTGTTGTTCTTGCTGTAATATTCCTCGCCCCAAATGTCCTTAAACAAATTTTCAGCGCTGACAACACATCCACGATGCTCACAGAGAATCTGTAAAATAGCAAATTCCGTCGGTGTGAGGGACAACGGTACGTCGTTGAGGGTACATTCCTGCGTATCGATGTTCATCATGAGTCCGCGATGCAAGAGGATGTTTTGCGGCAGGTTGGCGTCGAGGTTGTATTCCTTGTAGCGCCGTAGCTGGGCCTTAATGCGGGCAATGAGCTCCGAGGGTAGGAAGGGTTTGGTCATATAATCATCAGCACCGACGGAGAGACCCGTGACCTTATCCATGGGCTCCCCTTTAGCGGTCAACATAATGATGGGATAGCGATACGCCTTACGAATGTGTTCGCACAAGGAAAAACCACTGCCATCCGGCAACATAATATCAAGAATGGCCAGATCGAAAGGGCCAAGGTTGATGTGCTTGAGGGCATCGGCTGCTGTGGTGGCAGTTACAACGTCCATTCCTTCATTTTTTAGAAGATATGCAATCAGCTCGAGAATCTCCTTTTCGTCATCCACCAACAAAATGCGTTCTGCCATATAATCGCCTCCTTGGAATTGTTGGTTTCATTATACTAGAGCAAATCAGTGCAATTCTTACTAATTCATTAAGAATTGCAGAAAACCGTTAAAGAAGTGAGTGCGCGGAGCAAAACATCGACCAAGCAGGTGGCGAAGGTACCGCAGATTTTGTTGCCCACGCCATTGCCGTTTATTGCGAAAACCATCAATAATGAAAACAGCCGAGATGAGCATCTCGGCTCAGACTGTCGAAAAAGGTCGCCGAAAGGCGGCCTTTTTCTTATATAATAGATAT
>USCP01000207.1 GCA_900553245.1 uncultured Peptococcaceae bacterium | reverse complement strand
CCATGTAAATGCTCAACACCGGTAATACGAATCACACCGGTACCGGCGCCGCGCACATCGGCACCCATAGCATTGAGGAAGTTTGCCAAATCAACAATTTCCGGTTCTTCGGCAGCATTTTCAATCACAGTCACGCCTTCGGCAAGGCTCGCTGCCATCATCAAATTTTCGGTAGCGCCGACACTTGGCACACGGAGGAAGATGCGATCGCCCTTCAAGCGACCACCCGGCACCTCAGCCACCACTTCATCGTCACGAATCTGAATAGATGCCCCTAAAACTTCCAAGCCTTTCAAATGCAAATCAATCGGACGAGCGCCAATGGCACACCCACCCGGCAGGCTCAATACCGCACGCCCAAAACGTGCCAAAAGTGGGCCCATGATGAGTACGGACGCACGCATTTTTTTGATATATTCTATTGGTGCCTGCACCTTATTGACAGGCGCTCCATCGACTTCCATTGTATTATCAGTAAATGTGATGTCTGCCCCGAGGGATTCCAACACATCCTTAATGATTTGAACATCGGCCAGTCTTGGCACATCCTCCAACACACAACGACCTTCCGCCAACAGCGTTGCCACAATGATTGGCAAAACAGAGTTTTTAGCGCCGCTGATGCGCACTTCACCGCTCAATTTACGACCACCGGTTACAATAATTTTATCCAAATTACTCTCGGACGAAGCCGACGTCACCTCCTCCACTCAAAATATGTTTTTATTGTAACCCATTGTCCAAAGTCGGTCAATATCTAGCGCCTAGGGTGCTGTCATTATTGTGGATAATCCACGCATGTTGACGGTTTCTCTATCTTTTTGTCTATAAGTCTACACAATCATTGTGCTATAATGGACGGTAAGCACCACAAATTTTTAAACCATTCATTCTATCAATAAGGAAGTGTTTTAATGGAAAAACATGATTATACTCGAATCACTCCGGGGATTGCGACGCTCACCAAAAAGCTCGAACGCAACTCTGTCATCGACCCCGAGCTCTACACCAAACACGATGTAAAGCGTGGTTTGCGTGATATCAACGGCCACGGTGTCGTTGCCGGTCTTACCAATATTGCGGACATCCATGCCTACGAAACCATTGATGGAAACTCGGTACCTTGCGATGGCCATCTTTACTATCGTGGCTATGACATGCAAGATTTGGTGCGCGGCTTTATTGCAGACAATCGTTTCGGCTTTGAGGAAATCACCTATTTGCTCTTAACCGGTGAGCTTCCAAGCCCAACGCGCTTGGCACTTTTCCAAAAAGAAATGGATCTCATGCGCCCATTGCCGGAAGGCTTCGTGCGCGACATTATGATGGAAGCCCCTGCCAGCGACGTCATGAACGGCCTCGCACGCTCTGTCCTCACTCTCTATACCTACGACAAACGTGCCGATGACATCAGTCTGCCAAACGTCATGCGTCAATGCATGCAGCTTATTAGCTGTTTCCCTGTGATTGCGGCGTTCACCTATCGTGTTTATGACCATTATCATAATAAAAACAGCCTTGTCCTCCACGATCCACCGGAAGGTCTCTCCCAAGCAGAAACCCTTCTTTACATGATTCGTCCGGACAAAAGCTATACCGAGCTTGAAGCAAAGCTCCTTGACCTCTGCCTGATTGTTCACGCCGACCACGGTGGCGGGAACAACTCTGCCTTTACCACGCGCGTGGTCACCTCCACCGGTACCGACACCTACTCTGCCATTGCCAGTGCGCTCTGCTCCCTCAAGGGGCCAAAGCACGGCGGTGCCAACATCAAGGTGCGTCACATGTTTAACGACATGAAAGAAAACGTCGGCGATTGGAAGGACGATGAAGAAATCGCGCGCTACTTGGGCACCCTTCTTGACAAGAAGGGCTTTGACCGTAGCGGCCTCATCTACGGGATGGGCCACGCCGTTTATTCCAAGAGCGACCCTCGTGCCCTCGTTTTACGCGAATTTGTGCGCTCCCTTTCCAAGGAAAAAGGCCGTGAGGATGAATGTGACCTCTACATGAAGGTCGAGCAAATCGCCGGTCAAATGATTGCCGAAAAGCGTAAAATTTACAAGGGTGTCAGCGCCAACGTTGACTTCTACAGCGGCTTTATCTATGACATGTTAAACATTCCAGAAGAGCTCTACACGCCAATCTTTGCCGTATCCCGTATCAGCGGTTGGTGCGCACACCGTTTGGAAGAGCTTGCTCAAAACAGCCGCATTATTCGCCCAGCCTACAAGGGCATCGCCCCACGCAACGACTATGTGAAACTCGAAGATCGCCGCGACCTCATCTTCCCACCGGCACACCTTCATCACTAATCATACATACCAAAGCGCGTCCACTGGTGGACGCGCTTTTTCTTTGGAGCTTTAGCGTAAATAAACCCCCAGTTCAACTGGGGGTCGGTAAAAAATACT
>USCP01000206.1 GCA_900553245.1 uncultured Peptococcaceae bacterium | reverse complement strand
CGGAAGCCCTTCGGTAACATCGTCAAAGTCGATGTTTTTAGCAGCGCCAAGCATTAAGTACCCAACATAGATGAGTGCCGGTGCAGTGGCACAGGAAGGAATTGCGATAAAAATAGGGGAGAAGAACATCGCAATGAGGAAGAGCACACCGATGGTAATGGCTGTGTAACCGGTACGACCGCCGGCGCTAACACCGGTAGAGCTTTCTACGAAGGTGGTAACGGTAGAGGTACCGAGTGCGGCACCTGCGGTGGTTGCTACGGCGTCGGCCATGAGTGCACGGCTAACGTTTGGTACGTTCCCGTCTTTGTCGAGCATGTTGGCCTTGGAGCATACGCCGACCAGAGTACCAACGGTATCAAAGAAGTCAACAAAGAGGAAGGTTAAAAGTACCATAATAAAGGTGCTTGCATGTTCTGGGTGTAAAATATAGCTAAAATCAATTTTGCCGGCAATCGGTGCAAGTGATTCAAATTTCATAATCCCATCGGGCAAGAAAATCCCCATTTCAGCAGCTGCTGAAGGATTGATAAAGGTATAGCCCCAGCCAATGCATGAGCAGACCAAAATCCCAATTAAAATAGAACCGCGCACGCCACGTTTGTCGAGGGCACCGATGATGAGGACCCCAATGCAGGTGATAATACCCGGCAAAGCAAAGTGATTGAGGGTTACCAAGGTGGCATCGTCATTGACAACAATACCGCCGTTGATTAGGCCGATAAAGGCGATAAAAAGCCCAATCCCTGCAGTCACGGCAAATTTCATGTTATGAGGAATTGCTTGGACAACGGCTTCACGAACCTTGCAAACTGTTAAAAGAATAAAGATAATACCTTCACAGAATACAGCAGTTAATGCAATTTCCCAAGGAATTTCCATACCCAGAACAACAGAAAAGGCGAAGAATGCGTTTAACCCCATAGCAGGTGCCAAGCCGAATGGTAGGTTGGCAACAAAACCCATTAGGAAACACCCCACGGCTGCCCCCAAGCAGGTTGCCGTTACTAAGGCACCGGCATCCATGCCGGTTTCGGACAAAATGCTAGGGTTGACGGCGATAATGTACGCCATGGTAAGGAATGTGGTAAGACCGGCTAAAAGTTCGGTCTTCATGTTGACATTTTGCTGACCGAAGACTGGGAAGAGCTTGGTCAACAAGGATGTCTGTTGTTTTTGACTCAAATCAAAACACCTCTTTTTTATTATTTATATTCAGGCTTTCGCCAAAATATACAAGAAAATAGAAAATTTAGCGAGACAAGGTTTTTAAATCCAACCAATGGCTCTTCAAGCTGCAAACCAATCGGGCATCGATGTATGCCTGATCACGCGTCAAAATGGTTTGGCCCTGATAATTTCCAGCCGGCGTGAGTTCGACAACAAGAACGTTATCAATGACTTCGTCGCTGGTGAGATGCAGTGGCAACATAAAGTTCATTGTATTTCGAGAAGGATAGTAGGACGGAATGGCTGTGTGGTAGTTCCATCGTACTTCCTTGCGAGAAAGAAGTACCGCATCATCTAGACGGTTTTTGAGACGGTTGTAAAGCAGCATGTCGTCGCCTAAGAGCACACGAATGCGTTCATAGAATTGTTCGCGCTGCGTTTCATCATTTGTGCGCTCAATATCGTTTAAAATCTTAATGGCTTTTTTATGGTCGTAGAATTGGTTTTTTAAGTAGGACAATGGAAAACGATCAATGTTTTCAATGAGGATGTGTTCATAATCGCAGTGAATTTCGCGTTCCAAATCAAAGAGCAAATCGCCTTGGCGTTGGAAATAGGTTGCCGGTTGTGGCAGCGGATTAAAATGCTGCACGAGCTGCTTGCCCAAGCCGTAGTGACCGGCAATGCAAAATTCTTTAAAGAGCCATGGAGATTCGCCGGCGTTGTTTGGCACAAAGCAGGCATAGATTTCGTCAAAATGACGGTCTACCAGCCCGGTATTAAAGGCAGCCAAGCGCCCGTCCTTAGAAAGCAAGACTTTGCCTTCCAATTGGATGCGATAGAAGGTATATTGGATGTATTTTTTTAGAATGTAGAGATTTTTTTTCTCAGCATGAGGAAAATCCCATTCTTCAGGGGTTGCCATGTTGGCGAGGGCTTGCAGAAAATCCTCCCAACGTCCGAGAAAGGCAAAATTTTCTAAGGCTTGAGCAGGGCTGTCCCCTTTGATTTTATTGACCTCCAAGCTGGTGCTTGGCGTGTCGTAGTCATCGATGTATATCAGTGCATACGGTGGCAGATGTTTGCCTTTTTTAGGCGGGCGCTTAAAGGTGACGAAAATCGGTTTCCCGTTTTTTGCAGGGACATCCAAGCGGAAGCCGATTTTATCCTTGCTGTAATCTAAGGTATTATTGGCCTTGGCTTCTTGGTAGCTGCTTTCCAAAAGTCCCGGCAGAGAGGCTTGTACACGTCCTGTTTTGAGGGCCAAGAGCTCTAACA
>USCP01000205.1 GCA_900553245.1 uncultured Peptococcaceae bacterium | reverse complement strand
CATGTGCCCGCCAGGCACGGAAACGGCGGTGTTTGCGACGAGCATGCGCGGACCGATGGCCCTTCTGCGTTCAACACGATTGCGGTAACGGGCATCCACATCGTTCAGCCCACCGACGGTACGGATGGTAGTGACGCCGGCGCAAACGGTGTCGCGTGCCACGCGACGTTGGATGAGATAAATGAGCAGGCCGGCAAAGGGAGCGTTGGCAATTTTTTCTTTTAATGCCATCATGTCTATCGTCTTGGCTTCCTTGGCAGGCGTGGACTTTTTGCTAGGCTTGGATTTTTTTACAGGCATTGCCGGCACAAAATGAGCGTGGGCATTGATCAGCCCCGGCAAAAGAAAACGTCCTTCGAGGTCGATGATGCTGAAATCCTTGAGGGTGCGGATGTCGCTGGGCAGTTTATCTTCATAGATGGCAGTGATCATATCGTTTTCAATGAGCATCGTTGCATTTTTTATAATGGGCATCTTGCCGTGTGCATCCAATTGACCGGTCAAGATGTTTGCATGAATCAATGCGTAGTTCATGACGGATTCCTCCATTCTAACAGGGGTATGTTTTTATTATAAATATCTGCTTTCACTTCGGCAATGGATAGAAGACATATTAGAAAACGTGTTATATATCAGGTGGGTTTACTATAGCTAATTTCTATAACAGATGTGCGTGATTTTTATTGAAAAAGAAGAGATTTGTTTTTATACTAAACCTACTATCTTACTAGGTAGTGGAAAGAGGCAACAACCATGACAAAAACAATTGATACACATTATGAAACTGTTGGCAGCTTTTTGCGTCCGACAGCATTGAAACAAGCGCGTGCCGACTTTGAAGCCGGTCGTATTGATGCAGAAGCATTAAAGGCGGTAGAAGATGCTGCCATTATTGACTTGGTCAATAAGCAAAAGCAGGCCGGTTATCAAGTGCTGACGGATGGTGAATTTCGTCGCTCAACCTGGCATTTGGACTTCATGTGGGGATTTGATGGCGTAGAACACAAGAAAACCGAAACCGGTCTGCCATTTCATGGCGAAGCAGCGATGATTGACGATACCTTCTTAAGCGGCAAAATTGGTCTTTCCGGTGAGCATCCTTTTGTTGAACATTTTCGTTTTGTGCAGGCTTTGACGGATGACAACACCCTTGCAAAGCAAACCATTCCGGCACCGGCACAAACTTTGGCTCAATTTTGGATGCCTTTTGCACGTGCGGTCACTGAAAATTATTACACCGACCTCGAGCCCCTTTGTGATGACTTGGCAGCGGTGTATATCACTGTATTGCGCCAGCTCTATGATGCAGGTTGCCGTGTGGTACAATTTGACGATTGCACCTGGGGGATGCTTGCCGACAAGAGTGCACCAACCTTGTTTGGTACCGATATAGACGGCTTGGTGGATATTCAAGAGGTACAAAAGGACCTCAACAACCGCGTCATCGATGGCGCACCAAAAGGCTTGACCATCAATACCCACGTTTGTCGCGGAAATTTCCATTCTACTTATGCCAATAGCGGCGCGTATGATCCAGTGGCGGATGTGCTTTTTGGCGATGAAAATGTTGATACTTATTATCTCGAATTTGACGATGAGCGTTCCGGTGGGTTTGAACCCCTTGCC
Organism: uncultured Peptococcaceae bacterium; assembly: GCA_900553245.1. Lineage (GTDB taxonomy): Bacteria > Bacillota > Peptococcia > Peptococcales > Peptococcaceae > UMGS1590. The sequence goes on along the minus strand of USCP01000205.1, from coordinate 949 downwards.
AAAATCAGTGGCGATAAGAAGGTTGTTTTGGGGTTGGTGACAACCAAAAATCCACAATTGGAGGATAAGGCGGATGTGATTGCGCGTATTCACGAAGCGGAACGATATCTGCCGTTAGAACGTCTTTCTTTGAGTCCGCAATGCGGCTTTGCTTCCTGTGAAATCGGTAATAAGCTCAGCGAAGAAGAACAATGGGCAAAGCTGGCCTTGGTTAAGGAAATTGCCGACGAGGTGTGGGGCAACTAATCCTATAAAGGGCGCGTCTGTTAAGAGGCAAATGGATAGAAAGTGGTGATGACATGGACTACAAAAGATGTGATAACACCATCGTGGCAAGAATAGACAAAAACGAAGAGATTCTCGAGCAAGTGAAGGCCATTGCATTAAAGGAGAATATCAAGCTCGCAAGCGTGCAAGCGTTGGGGGCGGTAGATGATTTTACCGTTGGTGCGTTTAAGACCCGCGAAAAAAACTACCTGGCAAATCAGTTTAAGGGATGCTATGAAATTGTTTCTTTGACGGGGACCATCAATACGATGAACGGTGCCGTTTATACACACCTTCATATGAGCGCGGCCAACGAACGTGGCGAAGTGGTTGGCGGTCATCTCAACCGCGCTCATGTCAGCGCCACCTGTGAAATGGTACTTACCATCATCGATGGGACGGTAGATCGTGCCTTTGATGAGGAAATTGGTTTGAACCTGTTGCGATTTTAAGCAGATGATGGCAACAAAGCCTGTAGGCTTGCGTGATTGCCGAGGGCTTGTTAGCCTATGAATATATCTCGCATTTTATTTTGAAGGCAGCAAAACGCCCGCCGTGGATTCGGCGGGCGTTTTTATGTGCGAATGATTTTGAAAGTGTGATAAAATAAGCGGTAGAGGAATTCGTAAAGACCTGCTAAAGAAAGTCAAGCCATAAATCCAAGATTTTTCATCATGAATTC
>USCP01000204.1 GCA_900553245.1 uncultured Peptococcaceae bacterium | reverse complement strand
TTATTACTTGCCGGTACCATGATGGTCGGCATGACTGCTTGTGGTGGAGGCAACAACGAGGCGCCGGCAGACGGTGCGAGCGCAAGTGCCGACAGCGATCTCAAGGAAGTGACCTTGGTGCTTGACTATGTGCCAAACACCAACCATACCGGTCTTTATGTGGCCCAAGAAAAAGGCTACTTTGAAGAACAAGGTCTCAAGGTCAACATCGTTGAACCAGGGGACAACAACACCGCAGCAGCCCTCGTTGCTGCAGGTAAGGGCGACTTTGGCGTGAGCTATCAAGAGGACGTGACCTATGCCCTTGCGGCCGAAGAACCAATGCCAATTAAAGCCATTGCTACCATTATCCAACACAACACCTCCGGCTTTGCCTTCCCTAAGGATGCTGGCATCCAATCTCCAAAGGATTTTGCCGGTAAGACCTATGCCGGCTGGCAAGCACCTAGTGAAGAAGCGGTGATTCAAGCCGTGATGAAAGCGGACGGTGCAGATCCAAGCGACATCACCATGGTCGGCGCGGACGGTAGCGGCGTGGCACAATTTGACAACGACATCGACCTCATCTGGGAATTTAAGGGTTGGGCCCTCACTCAAGCAGATGTGGATGGTTTGGAATACGACTACATTCCACTCAACACCTTGGATGAACGCCTAGACTACTACACCCCTGTACTCATCAGTAACACCGAAATGATTGAAAACGATCCGGAAACGGTTCAAAAATTTGTCAATGCAGTCAAGAAGGGCTATGAATACGCCATTGCAAATCCTGACGAATCCGCGGAAATCATGGCAGAAGTATGCCCTGAATATGACATTGAATTCTTAAAGAAGAGCCAAGCATACCTCTCTCAAGAATACGCCAAGGATGCCGAAAGCTGGGGCGTGATGAAGGACAGCGTTTGGGACGGTTACACCCAATTTATGGCTGAAAACGGCTTGATTGAAAAAACCATCCCTGCCGCCGACCAATATACCAACGAATTTGTTCAACAATAACCTCTGAAATAGGGTGAGCGCATGAAGTTAAAAATCGAACATCTTTCAGTGTCCTTTTCCGGACAAAAGATTTTATCCGATGTGTCCATGGATGTGGCGGAAGGTGCATTTATCAGTATTCTCGGGCCGTCCGGCTGTGGGAAAAGCACGCTCTTAAATATTCTGGCAGGATTGTTGCCGCTGGAAGAAGGGGCATTTTATGTAGACGATGCGCCGGTGAGTGGAGCAAGTGAGCATTTTGCGTACATGCCACAGGAGGATTTGCTCTTGCCGTGGAAAACCATCATGGACAATGTGTGCCTTTACGGCGCCATTCACAAGGAGAAGGCCCAAGCACGCGAAAAGGCGGCGGAACTCTTTCCGGTCTTTGGACTTGCGGGCTATGAAAACGCCTATCCGGAGGAACTCAGTGGTGGTATGCGTCAACGCGCGGCGTTTTTGCGCACGGCACTTTGTAAGGCAGACATCCTACTTTTGGATGAACCATTTGGTGCCCTTGATGTGATTACCCGCAGTGATATGCAGGATTGGCTTGCGACCATGCGCAGCCAGCTCAAAAAGACCACCTTGTTGGTGACCCACGATATTGATGAAGCCATCTACCTATCCGATAAGATTCTCATTTTAAACGGCAAGCCGGCGACCATCCAAAAGGAAATCGTCATCGACGAACCGCAGCGCAACCGCGAATGGCTGTATGCCCAGGGCGCGTTGAGAACCGAGATTTACAAGCTGTTAAAGGAGAATGATCATGTTATTTGACGAAGCCCATTATTGTGATGCCCATATGCATGTTTGCGAGGACATTGAAACCTTGCTTACCAAACCGGAACGCGTTCATGCGGTGATTAGCTGCACCAATGCCACAGAAGCCGAAACGGCAGCGGATTTGAGCGAAAAATATCCGCACATCCATGCCTCTTACGGCGTCCATCCGTGGCAAGCGAGCGAAGCACGTTTGCAAGAAATGATGCCTTGGCTTGAAAAGGCAGACATCATCGGTGAAATTGGCTTAGATAGCGTCTGGTGTGAGGTAGACATGGACGTGCAACGCGATATTTTTGAGCGCCAGCTCGCCTTTGCAAGTGCCCACAAAAAGCCGGTGGTGCTTCACACCAAGGGCATGGAAGGGGTATGCTTGGAAATGATTCGTCGCCATCCAAACACCTATATGGTGCACTGGTACTCGGCAAATGAACACTTGCAGGATTACCTCGACCTTGGCTGCTACATGAGTGTGGGACCGTTTCCAACCAAGGATACGGCGGTGCGTGAGGTGGCAGTGAAATGCCCATTGGACCGTCTTCTCATCGAAACCGACGGCCTCGACGCCATCAAGTGGGCAACCGGCGCGGATGTGGCGGCAACGGATTACCCCAAAGCCCTCATTCGCATCGCCGAAGAAATCGGCGTTGTACGCGGTTTTGGCTTTGAAGCCATTTTGGAAATTTGTGACATGAACCTCACCCGCTTTGTTCAAAGCGGGCAGGCATAAAAATAGACGCGACTGAGCAAGCTCAGTCGCGTCAGACTGTATAGAAACCCTAATTTCGGCCGAGCCGAAATTAGGGTTTCGTCTTT
>USCP01000203.1 GCA_900553245.1 uncultured Peptococcaceae bacterium | reverse complement strand
ATATCTATTATATAAGAAAAAGGCCGCCTTTCGGCGACCTTTTTCGACAGTCTGAGACGCCAATAGCAATGTGCTATTGGCGTCTTTTTTGTGCTTAATGCACTTCGTGTTTGCTGTAGCTGTGGCGTGCAAAGAGTGCAAAGAGGGGTACTTCCAAACAAACCACCCCAGTCATCAGCCATGGCAACCAAATGGCGAGGTCACCTACGGTGATAAAGAAAAATTCTCGCATGGCGTAGAGTACGCCGGATTGCATGGCGTTGACGCTGGATGGTAGGAGGGTGCATAGAATGATGCGCAAGTTCGTTGGAAGAATCAAATATAAAAGAACTGGGAGAACACAGAGAAAGAGCGCGGTGGCAGTGGCCGTTACGAGGTTCTTTGTTTTCGAAGAAATCAATAGAACGGCGGAAACGGTGGCAAGCATGCCAAGCTGTCCGACAACGACGAGGAAAATCTGCAGCTCTCCGAAGGTCATATTTGCAAGGGCGCTGATCGGGAAGAGTGCCATCATCTGAATCGAGGCATCGAGGGCATCCCAGCCAAAGAAGGTGTTTGACAAGCACCAATAGAGGATTTGACAGCTAAGGGTGAGGAGGGTGCAAATAAAAAGGGTGGCGATGATTCGAGCACTGGCCAAGGTGTTGCGTCCGTTTTTACAAGAGCGTTGAATGTCATCGGCACGGGTTTGGTAATCAGAGGCAAACACAGGGGCGGCAAGGACGGCGCAAAGCAGCATGAGAACAAAACTCAAAAGCAAAAAGTAGTCAATGGCGTCGGAAGAGGCGTTGGGACGACTGACAAAGGGTTTTGCTACCTCTTGGTACATGGCAATTCCTTGCTGTTGTGTCACTTCATTTTCGGGATGCTCTAGGGCCATCAGTGCTTGGATGTGGGCATCGGCGGTGGTATAGTAGCTGTCGATTTTTTGAGGCGTCAATTCTGTTAAAGGGCTACCGATGCCGGTTTTGGGATTGGAATAGAGTTCTACCACGCCATGCAAGAGGGGGTCAGTGGGGAGGAGCGATTTTTCATAAACGCCTTCCGGCAAATCGGAAGGAAATTCAGCGTCATAGGCGTTGAGGGTATCTTGGTAATTCTCTAGGGCAGCGCGCACCTTTTCGGGGGTTACGGTGCCACCCGCGGGGGCTTGGCGTTCCATTTGTGCGTGTAAGGCATCAAAGCCGGTGAGCTTTTCGGTTTGTCCTTGTGCGTTAGGGAGGGTAATTTCATAAAAACTCACCGGGAAATACGCAAATAAAAGGGTTGTGATAAGGGCGGTGCCAATAAAAAAGAATGTCCATCGTGTTTTTAATTGACGTTTTAATTCCAGTTTGAGTAGATTAAGCATATTATTCCTCTCCTTTCGTAGATTGCGGGAAGAGCCAAAGGAAGAGATCTTCCATGCCCGGTGAGACCATGACAGAGTCATCGGACAATGGTCTGTCAGAGAGATAACGAATGGTGGTTGTACCGCCTATTTCATTATGGAGATTGACAATTTGTAGCTTTTGCTCGTAGTGAATGAGATTTGCGGCTGGAATGTTCATTTGCCACACCTTACCGGCAACGGTTTGTACCAATTGCTGGGTGTTGCCGGTGGTGAGGAGGGCGCCATTTTTCATAATGGCAATTTGATTGGCGATATTTTCGACGTCGGAGACAATGTGTGTGGAAATGAGGACGATGCGATTTTGTGCAAATTCGGTGAGGAGATTACGCAGACGGATGCGTTCGCTGGGATCGAGGCCACTGGTTGGTTCATCAAGGATGAGTATCTCAGGGTCATTTACGAGCGCTTGGGCAATGCCGACGCGGCGACGCATGCCACCGGAGAGTTTGGCAATCTTTTTGCGACGAACGTCGGCTAAGCCCAAACGTTCCAAAAGCTCGGTGATTTTTTTCTTGGTTATATCACTAGGTAAGCCCTTGAGTGCTGCCATGTATTCGAGATAATCGTTCACTGTGAAGCTTGGATAGAAGCCAAACTCTTGGGGTAAATAGCCTAAGATGTCTCGATAGGATTCCTTAAGGGTGGTGATAGGCACACCATCATAGAGGATTTGGCCACTGGTAGGGGTGGTGATGTCGGTGAGCATGCGAATAAGGGTGGTTTTTCCGGCGCCGTTTGCACCCAAGAGTCCCCAGATGCCGGGGGTTAAATCGAGGTTGACATTATTGACGGCGGTGTAATCGGAAAATTGCTTGCTAATATGGTCTATGGTTAATTTCATCGTTAAGCTCCTTTCAAATGAGAGGGGAGTGTGTGTCGGCAAAGCGTGGGTGACGTTTTAAGCGCAAGCCCTGCACCATGCAGAAGAAAAAGGAGAAAAGTCCGATTCCGGCGCAAAGAATGGGATGCTCCGAGAAACGTTCGTAGAGTTGCGGGGTGCTTATAATGAGCACAAAGAGTAGGGCGTTCCATATCAATCCACCATATAAGGCGGTAGTGACATGGAAGTGTGTCCAACAATAGAGCGTGCCGCTAACAGATAGTAAAAATGGGAGTGAGAGTGCAAGGACAATGACCAGTGAAGTGAGGTCTGTGGTGATAGAAGCGCAGAAGAAACTACCGGCTAGTAAAACAA
>USCP01000202.1 GCA_900553245.1 uncultured Peptococcaceae bacterium | reverse complement strand
AATTTCTCCCATCATGGCCATGGCCTGCGGCGTGAAAGATTTTCCCATTTTTTTAGCTTCGGCTCGAAGCCACGGTGCCACCTCGCGCCCCTTCGGTTGCATACAATGAATGCCATCGGTGGCAGCAATAACCTTCTTTAAATAAGCACTCGGCGCTTCTTCGGTGGTATAGCGGAAAATCAACAGTGCATCCGGATTTGGAGACTGGCAAAAAGCCAATAAGTCCTCTTCCTCTTCCGCCGAAATCAAGCCCTTTTTGCGAGCACCGGCAGCAAAAAACGCCGGCTCACGCACCACCACCACGCGTCGTTTTGCCATAAACGGCAGACTGCGCGCCACTACAAGCACCTGAGAAGCACTGACTTCACTCCCATCAAGGCGCTCAAGGTTGAAAGGGCGGGTGCCCTCATCAGGAAGCACCCGCTCTATCAATTTTTCTATGTCGTTGTCCATACGATGGCCGTCATTGCCGTAGTATACGCGTACGCCACTAGGTAGACTCATCGTCTGCCACCGTTGTTCTTATCTTTCAAGCGTTGTTCCAAGCCTTGTCGCCCTGCATTGGAGCCCACGGATGGATTCTTCATGTTGGTCGCATTCAGCCCGCCGTTGCTTGGCTTCTTATTTGGATGTGGCTTTTGCGGTGGATGTGTCCCATTTTTTGGATGTGGATGCCCACCGTTCTTTGGTGCCGGACGCTTTTGCGGCGGACGGGTTACACGACTTTGCGGCTGTTTACCCTGTGGCGCCTTCTTTGGTGCACGCTTTGCCACGCGATGCATGTTCTTAAAGAGGAAAATCATGCTTGCAATATAGGCAATCACCAACAGTACACAAAGCACCATCCACCAATTGATGCCGGCCTTGACCGTATCTTGTGCCTTCAAAGGCACTTCGTCAATGACCTTATCGCCTTCGTAAATCTTAATGGCACCGACTTGATCGCCTTTATTGATTGGAAGCTCTACTTGATCCAATACCACCATGGAAGAATAATTGCTGCTGTCCCCTTCTACGGTAGTGATGGCATAATCCTTACTTGCGGCCACACGCACCGCTTTATCCTTCGCAAAATTCATCGTTGTTACAGTGGTGCCCTTGTTTACCAAATTTACCACAGAAGTGTTCTCAATCCCCACATTCAGACACTCTTGCATTTGGGTGTAGGCGCCATCCTCAGACTCACAATCAAGCATTGCCCCAACAATGGTACGATTGCTCTTGGTAAGACTGGCAGTCAAGTTTGTTGGCTCAGATGGGCTTACCTTAATCCCTACCGCATTGGCTTCAACATCTTGCATACCGTTGACATTGGTCACTGTATCTTGGTTCATTTCACTTTCCCATTCCAAGGTTGGCTGAATCGCCAATTCCACATACTTTGGAAGGGTTGACGCATGCGCCGCCAAGATTGCCATGTCACGCGCGGTAGAAGTCTGTCCATCGGCCTTGCCGTAGACAGAGCCAAAGGTGGTATCAGTCATACCGAGGTCCTTGGCACGGGCGTTCATTTCATCAACAAAAGCTTTTTCAGAGCCGGCAATATGCTTAGCAGCGGCAATGGCTGCATCATTGGCATTGTAAATAATAATACCTTCAAGCAAACTGCTCAAATTGATTTTTTCACCCTTGCGCAAATACAAACGATTGCCCTTATTAGCGGCTTCCGGAATTTCCGGCACAGTCACGGAATCGTTGAGATTACCCGATTCGATGATAATCACTGCGGTCATCATCTGTACCAATGTCCCCGGATCAATCGCCTCATCATAGTTCTTGCCAAACAAAACTTGATTGGTATCTCCGTCAATAATTGCATAGCTGGAAGCATCCACCTCCGGCACATCATCCTTTTCGATGATGTCTGCAAACGCTGCCGCAGGGGCCATGCTAAGCAACATTGACAAGGTCAACACCAGGGATAAAACCCTTTTCTTCATGCTGCATTCACTCCTTGTGGTTATTATATGTAAATAATTAAAGCCCATAATTATAACTATTATATACAAAAAACAACAACGCGACCAGTCTATCCGAGCATAATTGCGATGATTGATACCATACTGCAACTTTTTAAAGGCAGTCTACGCCCTAACAAAGAAAACCCTTGCAAAAGCATGAAATCTCTAGTATTATAAATCATGCAACACGGGGGTATGGCGCAGTTGGGAGCGCGTCTGAATGGCATTCAGAAGGTCAGGGGTTCGAATCCCCTTATCTCCACTCTACACCACAGCAATGGCTGTGGTTTTTTTATGCATTTTTCACAAAAAACACTAACTCATAATAATTTTATTTTTATATTATGTCCACACCTATTCTATCATCAACTCATCAAGTGTTTCTTTATACAAATTACAAGACTATCTTTTTTATTCCTAGAATAATCTTAAAACATTCTATTTCATCTTAAAAAGATTAAATAATTGCCTCCAAAATAAAACCCGTTATACTAAATATTCCTGTAGAGTGCCATCAAATTCTCCTATTCTAAAACAAAACATCCTTATGATAAATAGCCAACGTAGATTGCTATTTATCAATAAAGCTCTACCTTTCATAAGGTAGAGCTTTCAGACTGTATAGAAACCCTAATTTCGGCCGAGCCGAAATTAGGGTTTCGTCTTT
>USCP01000201.1 GCA_900553245.1 uncultured Peptococcaceae bacterium | reverse complement strand
ACTGCTTAATCAAATTTTATAATATTTCATTGTCCTATTGACGGGTAGCGCACCAATGGGAGCAGAAGGGTTTTATTATAAATTATATAAATAAAAATAGATTTGAATGTAAAAATAAAACTTATGGAAAAAACGATGTGCTATAGGAAAAAGCGATAATAAATCCGTTTTAGCATGAGGTTTTTTATAGGAGCTTACAGTCATTGGTTGTATGAATTAGAATGTTGTAAAGGAATGATGAAAATCTGGGGTTTATATTTAGAAAAAACCTGCTTATAATTGCAAAATAAGAAAGGACAATAAATGGTAACAATCCGTCCAAATTGTTGATTTACTATTGACAAATGATTGATGCTGTTTTGGTTCTTTGTACTCGGGCGGGAAACCGCTTGGAAAAAGGGTTTGAAGCTTTATTTTTAATGGGAAGGCGGACGACTAAGGGTAAAATGCAACACTAGTTCAAGAGTAAAGGAGAGATACTATGTCTCAACAAGAAGAAGTCCAATTTGAGAAAGGCCTGAGCCCGTTAGGCGTATGGGGTCTTGCCCTCGGCGCCATGATTGGTTGGGGTTGTTTCGTAATGCCAGGGGATACACTGTTGCCAAAGGCTGGTCCTATTGGCGCGTCCATCGGTTTGGTCCTCGGCGCATTGATGATTGTTGTCATCAGTTTCAGTTACAGTTATTTGATTAGTAAGTATCCGGTAGCCGGTGGTGAATTCGTTTACGCCGATACCGCATTTGGTAAAACTCACGCGTTCCTCTGCGGGTGGTTCATCGCCATTGCATATTGGTCCTTGATTCCAATGAACGCAACGGCCGTTGGTCTTGTTGCCCGCTACATTTTCCCTGGTCCACTTCAAACCATGCCACTTTATGAAATTGCCGGCTGGACCGTATACGGCGGGGAATTGATTGTTGACATCTTAGCTATTATCATTATCGGTATCGTTAACATGCGCGGTGTTGAAGCTGCCGGTTGGTTCCAAACCGCAGTAGCTCTTGGTTTGGTAGGCTGCATCTTGATCATTGGTGCAGTTATCTTGGCAGGTGGTGTTGATTGGAGCAACCTCCAACCATACTTCGCACCTGAAAAGACCACCATGGCTTCCATCTTCACCGTTACCGCATTGGCACCATGGGCGTATGTAGGGTTTGACTGTATCCCACAGGCGTCGGAAGAATACGCATTCTCCAATAAGAAAACCAAAGTGCTCTTGGTAAGCTCCATCTCTGTTGCTGCGCTCATGTACATGATCATGAACATTGCAACCGCAGTTGTAGCGCCATGGCAACAATTTATTATTGATAACAAAGCATGGCCTACCGGTGCAGCTGTAGAATCCCTCATCGGGACCTTCGGCCTCATCCTTCTCGCTATTGCTATGCTTTGCGGTATTATCTCCGGTTTGAACGCATTCTACCTTGCAGGTAGCCGTTTGCTCTATTCCATGGCTGTTGCAGAAGCAATTCCAGCTAAATTTGCAGAACCCGATCCAAAGCATCACGTACCACGTAATGCCATCATCTTCATGATGGTGCTCGCTATCGTTGCACCATTCTTTGGCCGCCAAGTATTGAGCTGGCTCGTAGACATGACCGCTGTTGGGGCTGACATGGGCTTCACCTATACCACCGCATCCGCTTTCGTTATGGCAAAGCGTGCCGGTGACAAGAAGCAAATGATCATCTCCGGTCTCGGTGTATGCTTCGCAGTTTTCTTCATTGGTCTCTTGATTCTCCCATTCGCACCTGGCTTCTTAAGTCCACAAGCATGGGCATTCCTCTTTGTATGGCTTGCTCTCGGGGCAATCTTCTTTGCCATCAAGCATAAAACCTACTATGCATCCACTGCGTTGCAAGAAAAGGTTGCTGTTATCTGCGCAGCTAACGCTGATGATGAAGAAGTACAAGAAGCATTTGATTGCGAACATCCAAAAAATAAATAATCGTTACCCAAAACGTCTTATTCTACCCAAAAATCTTGCCTGTCGGTTTTCCGGCAGGCAATTTTTTTGTTTCCAATAGGAATTTATAATAGGATAGGGTGGGTGCAAAAGTTCCCACTATATATAGAAGGAAATGCATTGTTGGTCGATGAAGCGCAACGTAAAATTCAAGAAATAAAGAGAAAAATAATGGTGCATTGACAGTTACAATAAATGTCTGCAAGTATAATAAGGTGACATATTTTTCAGACAAATAGAACAGGTTAACCACTAGGGATAGGGAGCGCGCTCCAAAAGCACACTAAATTGCTGGGCGTTTCATCACAGAACAAATGATTGTAAACGTATGAAAAACGCTCAACCATGCGCTTTGTGAAATATAGAACATTATTAATAGCTGCTCTAAAAAATTTGCACACAATCATAGATGCAATCAATATCGGATATACTTCATCTTGACAAAATATAAAATCTGCACTATGCTAAAGGAGGTAAGAAAATTCCATATAAAGTGAAAAATTACATGGGATTTTAAATGTCTGCTCGTAAAAAAACAGACATTAAAAAATATTTTTTTATTTCTTAGGAGGCATAATTATGGCTAACGAAATGAATAATCCTCTCGTTAGAGCACAAGCTCAAGTGAAAACTGCTTGTGACAAATTAGGTTTAGAACCAGAAGTT
>USCP01000200.1 GCA_900553245.1 uncultured Peptococcaceae bacterium | reverse complement strand
GTGCCACTTACAATCACGCCGTCCACAGGAATGCGTCCGCCGGGGCGAATTTCGATGATGTCACCAACCACCAGCTCCTTGGTCGCGACAGCCTTGACTTGTTCACCTTCTACGCGGTAGGCGGTTTCCGGAGCCAAAGCGAGAAGCTCGGAAATGGCATCGCTGGTGTGGTGTTTGGCACGGGCTTCCAGATATTTGCCGATGGTAATCAGAGCGACAATCATCGCTGCGCTGTCATAGTAAAGTTGGTGCAGGCCGACCATTGCGTGGTCAGGGGCACCGGCAGCCAAGGCGCCGTAAATGGTACCGCTGGTGTAGAGACTGTAAATAAAGGAAATCCCTGCACCGATGGCAACAAGGCTGTCCATATTCGGACGCAGCTTGATGATGGCACGGAAGCCGCTGGTGAAGTAGGCGCGGTTAATCCAGAGGATGATGAACGCCAGCACACATTGCACCACCGGACTGGCCACCATCCAAAAGCTGGAGTGCACCAGATCGTAAGGAGAAAACGGTGCCATCGGTAGCATGGCAATAATCATTAGTGGAATCAATAAAATGACAGAGGAACGAATTCGCAAGCGGCGAGATTCCTCCTCCTTGCCTAAAGTGGCACTCATAGTGGCAGTGCCGTGGGTCGTGGCATGATAGCCGGCATCTTCAACGGCGGCAATAATGGCGGCATCACTCACATCTTCACCGTGGGTGACCTTCATATGACCGTTTAAGAGATTGACCGACACCTCCTCGGCGCCGCATTTTTTGACGGCACGTTCCACAGCTGCTTGGCAAGCACTGCAGGACATGCCCGTCACATCGAAATCTGTGACAGTGGATTTGCTCAAAGAAATCCCTTCTTTCTCATAATTTGTTTCGCGTTTGTAAGGTTAGTATAAACCCTCACCCCCAGGGGGTGTCAAGACAAAAATTGTTCCCAATCCGCTGCATAGATGTGCTATACTGAATCAAAGCAATTGATGAACGTCAACGAAAAGGGGAAACCTATGAAAGTAATTGAATCTGATAAAAACCAATGGATTAAACGCATGCGTGCCTTGGAAAAACGCAAATACCGCTTGGCCTTTGAACAATTTGTGGCAGAAGGTCGTCGCTTTGTCGAAGAAGCCATTGCCAGCGACGTCATGGTACACGTGATTTTGATCGCCGAAGGCAGCGAAGAAAAGTACCAAGACCTCTTGGAAAACTACGACGGCCCGGCGTTTCTTGTTGATCCGGAAATTCTCGAAGATTCCATGGCCACCGTCAACCCTCAGGATATTGCCGCCATCGTTTCCTTCCCGGACTGGAGCGAAGAAAGCTGGCCGGTGATGGATACTGTGGTCGTGGTAGACGGTGTACAGGACCCGGGCAACCTCGGTTCCATCATCCGCACCGCCCTCGCCAGTGGCGCCAAAGCAGTGTTCTGTTTGAAGGGCACCGTAGACTTCTCCAACAAGAAGGTCCTTCGTTCCACCATGGGCACCATCTTTAAACTTCCGGTCTACATGATTGAAGACGTTGAAGAAATTGTCCACGTCCTCAAAAAATACGGCTTCCAATTCATCGTGGCAGCCGCCGACTGCACCTACTACGATGAAGCCTTCGAAACCCTGCCGGAAAAAATCGCCCTCGTGGTCGGCAACGAAGGCAACGGCCCAAGCCAAATCGAAGAATACGAGCAAATGGTACGCATCCCACTCGAAAACGGCGTAGAAAGCCTCAACGTCGGCGTTGCCACCGGCGTACTCCTCTACGAAATCCATCGCCGCAGAAAATATCAAAAGTAATCAAAATAAATCGCCCATCCTCCAAAGTGAGGATGGGCGATTTTTTGTTTGAGAAGGTATCTGTATAAAAGTAAACCTATATATTTGATGAGAACGTGTGACACTTCTTTCATTTCAAGTAGGAAAAATAGGTGTATCATAAATAACAGTTCACGACTATTACCGGATGGGTTATACTGTGTAGTACTGATTTAAAATAAGAAAGGGGATTGTCCTATGAGAAATCCTTGGCCAATGGCTGGGATCTTAGTGTTGACCGGACTCATCGGCGCACTGTATGTGAATTTCTTTGCCAACCAAGGCATCTGGGTGTTGGCGCTGGTCCTTATTACCGTGATTGTCTTACTGTTCTTCGGCTACAGCAAATACAGCAATTGGTTGGTCAATAAGCTCAATGCGGCCGTGTTGGAATATCAAAAAACTCGTGACATAGAGGCCATGAAAGCGGAATTTAGCAAATGGCGTTTTGTAGCAACCAAGTACGCCCGCGATGTGATGCGCATCAACACCACCATTGCGCTTTTGGAACACGATAAGTTCGAGGACGCAAAGAAAGAAATCGATGCGGTGCGCCTTAGCTGTGAAACCACTTTTGATTGGATGAACTATCATCTACTATTGAGTGACTTTGCTGCAAAGACCGGTGACAAGGCTCTTGCTCGTACAGAAAAACGCACCGCGGATAGCATCAAAAAGAAAATCGAAACCACAGGCACCAATCCAAAGGAACGCGCCACCAAGGTTCAATGCAAGCGTGCCTTTATAAACTGGGTGGCCTTTACCGCACTCCTTTTGGTGGGCGGTGGGCTCATCACCTTCGCCTTCAAAACCACCATGTTAGGGTCCATCGGCGTCGCTGCCTTTGCCCTCTCCTGGTTC
>USCP01000199.1 GCA_900553245.1 uncultured Peptococcaceae bacterium | reverse complement strand
CGAATCGGGGACGCCAGCCCTCCGGGGCCATGTCGCCAGCCAATATTTAACCGGTCTTCTCTTGGCAGCACCGTTATTAGACGAATCCTTAGATATTCATCTCACCACACCGCTACAATCTCGTCCATACATTGACCTAACCATTGATGTATTACGTCAATTTGGTATTGAAGTGATGGTCAACGGTGATTACTTCCATGTCCCAGCCAATGCCACCTATCGCTTGCCAAATACACCACTTGCGATTGAGGGCGACTGGTCCAACGCAGCATTTTTCTTAGCCGCCGGCGCGCTCTCTGCACCGGTAACCATGACCGGACTCAAACTCGACAGCAGTCAAGGGGACAAAGCCATTGTTGACTTGCTACGCGCTTTTGGCGCAAAAGTGACGGTTGAAGGCGATACTGTAACCGTTGCACCGGCACCCTTACACGCACAAACGATTTCCGTCAAGGAAATTCCGGATGCACTCCCGATTCTTGCCGTCATTGCCGCCCAAGCAGAGGGCACAACCGTCTTTACTGATGCAGAACGCTTGCGTCTTAAGGAAAGTGACCGCATCGCAACCACCTCTGCCCTCTTAAGCGCCTTAGGTGTGCCTTGTGAAAGTGACGCGTCAAGTTTACGTGTAACTGGAATCAAGCAACTACGTGGCAATGTTACCGTAGACAGCGCCAACGATCATCGCATCGCCATGGCCGCTGCGATTGCCGCTTTAAATTGCGATGCGCCAATCACACTAAACGGTGCATCGGCAGTCAATAAATCCTACCCTCATTTCTTTAACGACTACAATTCCTTAGGAGGTGACGCAAATGGCATCTAGTATCGGGTCCCATTACCGTTGTTCTGTTTTCGGCGAAAGCCATGGTAAAATGATTGGCATTGAAATTGACGGCGTCCCTCCCGGGGAAGCCATTGACGAAAACGAGTTACAAGCCTTTATGACGCGACGTGCACCGGGTAATAGTAAGCACACCACGAAACGAAAAGAAGCGGATACAGTACATTTTGCATCCGGCATCATGGACGGCATTACCACCGGTTTTCCACTCATGGCATACATTGAAAACACCAACCAGCATTCTAAAGATTACAGCAATCTTTTGGACCACCCTCGTCCATCGCATGCCGATTACACAGCCCATGTCCACTACAAAGGCTTCGCTGATATGCGTGGTGGCGGACACTTTTCCGGCAGACTGACCGCACCGCTGTGTATTGCCGGTGGCATTGCCAAGCAAATTCTACGTCGTCGCGGCATTCACATTGGGGCACAGCTTTTACAAATAGAAAACGTCAAGGGCATCCCATTCGATGCTGTAAGCGTTGACGCAGAAACCCTTGAAGGCATGGCGACAAAGGATTTCCCGACCTTAGATGAAAGCGCTCGCTGCGCCATGGAAGATGCCATTCAAGCCGCAGCAAAAGAAGGCGATTCTGTCGGAGGCATTGTTCAAGGGGCCGTCATCGGTGTTCCCGTCGGCTTAGGCGGGCCGATGTTTGACGGTATTGAAAATCGCATGGCACGAGCCCTTTTTGGGATTCCCGGTTGTAAAGGCGTTTCCTTCGGTGCCGGGTTTGACGCTGTCACTATGCGAGGGAGCGTTCACAACGACCCGTTTACCATGAAGGATGGCACCATCACCACCACTAGCAACCACGCTGGCGGCATTCTCGGTGGCATCACTTCCGGTGCACCAATTACCGTACAAATTGCGATGAAGCCGACCGCTTCCATTTCCATCGAGCAACAAACCGTGTCCCTTTCCAAACAAACCGACGCGCCGCTTGTTGTCACCGGCCGCCACGACCCTTGCATCGCCGTTCGCACCGTACCGGTGCTAGAAGCAGTCATGGCCATTGTCATTTTAGATTTATTATTAGAGGAGCATGTATTATGAAGAATTTAGATGATATTCGTGTAGAAATTAACGCCGTTGATGATGAACTCTTAAATCTCATCATCAAGCGCTTGAACTTGTCCAAAGAAGTGGCAGCTTACAAAAAGGCCAATGATATTCCCATCTTAGACCGTGCGCGTGAACTTTGGATTTTAGACCATATCACTGAAAGCAAGGATGCCGACCTCGTGGTTCCTCTTCGTGAAACCTACGAAAGTCTTTTCCGCGTGAGCCGTCGTCGCCAATCTCAGCTCATTGATCCTGATGACAGCTTCATCAATGCCGTGGTAGACACCTTCACCGATGAACCGTTCCCAGCAACCGGAACCGTGGCTGTAACCAATGATATCAACGACATGCAGGTCGCCAAAGGGCTCTTCAATGATCCTCGCCTTATCACCTTAAACAATGATATGAAGATTGTGGACGCTGTGAACTCCGGTCTTTGCCAATTTGGGATTCTTCCTATTGAAGACAACCGCTCCTACCACGGCTCCTTGATTTTTGTTTTCCTCAACAAAAACACCTGCCATATTGTACGTGGGATTAAGGTAAATCTTCATTACAAACTCGTTGCTGCAAACAATGTCCCATTCACCAGCCTCAAGACCATCGTTGTTGACCACAGTGCTTACTACCATTGCTCCGAATTTCTTTCCGGCATGAAATGTGACATTGTAGAAAAAGGGCCAAATGGGATCATGAAGGATATCAAAGACCCTAGCGATAACTTCATTGGATGGATTGTGCCTGCCAATACGCC
>USCP01000198.1 GCA_900553245.1 uncultured Peptococcaceae bacterium | reverse complement strand
AATGTATTTAGCAGGAAGGTTGAAGCCTGGGGTGATTTTGGCTTGCCCGGTTGGTTCAAGGTGGCCCTGTGCCGCCATAATCTCTGCGCAAAGGTTTCGCAACTCAACCCCGGCATAGGTATGAATGGCATTGTCGATGCAACCGTGGTTGGGCTCGTAGCAACCGGTCATCTCACTGTTGGCGGCATTGACGATGGCATCACAAGCAAGGGTGGTGATATCCCCTTGCCAAAGGTAGAATCCCGGTGCAATCGGGTCTATTTCCTCTAGGCGGGTAATGCCTTTGGCTTGGGTTTCGCGCACAAGGTATTCATCCTGCACTTGTAGAAATTCTTCACTGACAGGCCCAGCTTCACGCAAATTTAAGAGCGCGCGCAACAGCTTACGCTGCGCATCAAAATCCTTAGGAATATCCAAATCACCAAAAGCCGGATTTTCTTTAATGAGATATTGAAGCAAAAACAGGCGACGTTCCAATTGGTCCATGGGAATCCTCCTTTTCTCGGGGACCCCTCAGCCCCCATTACACGTTCAAATCGCGAATAACGTCTGCCACGTGTTCCATTTTGTTGAGTTCGCCCACACGCGCCCCACAGAAAATAAGGCCGTTGTCCACATCGCCCTTCACCGCATTGATCAGCGCTTGGCTGATACAATAGGGGGTTTGGGCAGGATTACACGCAGACAGGCAATTGTAACAGCCCTTCACAGGGATAGGCCCCTCTGCCGCGCGCTTCACAAAAGGATTGTTGAGGGCACGGCCCGGCATGCCAACAGGGCTTTTTACAATCACAGCATCGGTATCCGTGGCAGCAAGGTATGCATCCTTGTAGGCTTGGGCAGCGTCACATTCATAGGTGGTGACAAAACGGCTTGCCACTTGCACACCACTTGCGCTCAATGAAAGCACGTGGCGCACGTCATCGGCCGTCATGATGCCCCCAGCCACAAAGACTGGGATGGTTTTATTATACATCGCTTCATAGCCATGCACCACGTCGAGAATGGCTTGGATTTCTTCATCAAAGGCGATGGCATCAACATCGGCGAGGTCTTCTTTTTTGAAGCCCAAGTGTCCACCGGCCTTTGGTCCTTCAATGACCACAAAGTCGGCACAATAGTCATGCTTTGTGTGCCAATATTTGAGAATGACCTTGGCGGATTTTGCACTGGAAACAATCGGTGCCAGCGCCACATCAAAGCCTGCTGCATATTTTGGCAAGTTGGTTGGTAACCCCGCGCCGGAAATAATCGCATCGCAACCTGCCTTACAAGCAGTTTTCACGTAATTTTCATAGTCCTGAGTCGCCGTCATAATATTGACTGCCACAATGCCCTTGCCTTCCGCATATGCCTTAGCACGTGCGATTTGACGTGGCAACTCTTCTAAATTTTTGGCTTCCGGTGCTTGACGAAAGCCTTCGCAATCAAAACCGATTTGAGCCGCACTGATGACGCCCATAGCGCCTTCCTTGGCCACTGCACCGGCAAGGCCGGCGCGGCTAATGCCAACGCCCATGCCGCCTTGAATAATTGGAATCTCTAAGGTATGGGTGCCGATAATGACAGGTTTCATTGATGGTCCTCCTGAATGGTATCGTTAATATATTGTAAATGGGGATCTTTTTCTTTAATAATGTCAATGACTTCACCGATAAGGTCGATGAGTTGACGGGTCTTTGCTTCACCCAAGGCATCGGTTACGCCACCGATGTAGCGAATCACCGCATCATGCTGACAGAGAAAATCGTCCAGTCGCTCTTCATGCAAGCGAATATACACACAGCGCTTGTCGCTTTCTGCCCGTTCACGGGTAATCATGCCGTGGTCCTCCATGTATTGAAGGGTGCGATTCATTTGTGATTTTTGCATGCGCAGCTCCGCACAAAGTTCACTGGCGGTGACATTTGTCGCTTCGCTGCGGGTGAGGTAGCGCAAAATAGATGCCACGTTGTAGGGAATACGCGCCGAAACGCGTTCATTGTTAATCACGGAGGATACTTCCATCCACGCGCTTAAAAGGGCTTCGTTTAAATCGTTCATCACAGTCTCCTCACTATTAGTTCACATTATTAACTGTTCACAGTGTAAACCTTTCACTCGTCCTTGTCAAGCATCCTGCCTTTGGACGGTCATCTCCCCCTCCTTTTCAAATGTATAATCAATAGCAGCCTATCATTCCACTCTTCCCACTTATGCAATCACTCTCTTATAACGTTTGACACGCCAATCTTTTTTGGCGGTGTCATTATTGGATTGCATACGCAGAGCAGGTCGGCTATTATTATAGGTAGTCAACAGACGTCCACCACGTCTATATAATGAAACAATACCAAGAGGAGGAACGTTCCTTGATGAATAAATGGATGAAACCAATCATGAGCGGGCTATTGGCACTGCTATTGATTGCAAGCCCCTTGGCGCCGCTCCCTGCACAGGCGGCAGGCAATGACATCAGCCCACTTGCTGAAAATCTCGATACCGAAAGCATCAATCCCGACTATCTGGCGTGGCTCAACGAAGGGCAAAGCGGCTATGCGCCGAGCGCACAGGATTTCTCTTACCTTGCGGAAAGCTATGCGCAAGCACAAGCAAGCACACCGCAAACATCAAATCACGGTGCCACCGCCTTGCCTGCACAATTCGACTTGCGCCAATACGGCAAGGTAGACCGCGTCTACGACC
>USCP01000197.1 GCA_900553245.1 uncultured Peptococcaceae bacterium | reverse complement strand
GCCACCAAGCCAAATCTCAAGCGTTTGGCAGAACAACAAGCCCAAGAAGCCGAAGACCGTGCCTACGAAAAAGCACAAGCTGAAGGCATCGAAGCACGCTTGAAGGATCAAAAAGTGGTGATTAAGGCCAAAGAAGGTGCCGGCGGTAAGCTCTTTGGGACCATCACCAACAAGGAAGTGGCTGAAGTTATTAAGAATGACTTCAATGTAGACATCGACAAGCGTAAAATCGTTCTTGATGAAAAAATCAAAGAACTCGGCACCTTCAATGCAACCGTGAAGCTTCATCCGGAAGTAAAAATCACCTTGAAGGTACAAGTTGTTGCAGCTGAATAATTTTTTGCAAAATAAAATCCCAAGCTCGCCCGTAAAGACGAGACTTGGGATTTTTTTGTTAATCAGATTATTCGCCACGCAATGCATGGGCGCAAGCGAGGTAATAGTGACGACCGTTGCCGCTGGTTTCAAAATCGGCAAGACGCGTCATGGCATCGGCTTTGAGGGCGTTTGCACGGACACTGTCGCCACAGTTTGCGAGTAAATCGCAGAGCTCAAGGCACCACTGGTAGTCTGCATCCTTGTAGGCTTTTTGCGCAGCGGCATAAACAGCGTTGATGCCGCCCATGAGTGCCACCGTTTTTTCGGCATGGATGCTTGGTGGGAGTGGGTGTAAACGGGTCGGATTGCCGTCAAACCAGCCCAGATAAGTCACATAAATGGCGCGTACCGTCCATTCGGTGCAACCGTAGTGTTCGCCTAGGTATGGAAGGGACGCGAGGTGTTCCGGCAAATGGATGGTGCTTGCCAATTCGTCGATGGTTTTGCCTGCATTCATTCCACGCAAGGTTTCCGACAAGATATAGTCGATGGCGTTGCGGTAATTGCTGAGGGTTTCACGTACAGTATCCGCACCGATAAGTGGTGCAGTGTGTCCCGGCAGAAGCACTTCGGCATCAAAGGCGATGAGTGCATCAAGGCTATCAATCCATGCGGCGATGTCGCGGTATTGGCTACCGCGGATGGCATAAAGATTTGGAAAACAGGCGTAGTAATTGTCGCCGGAACACAATACCTTTTGGTCGGGCAACCAAATGGCAATTTGGTCGTCGGTTTCACCGACAAGGCGCACCAGTTGCAAGTGCACACCGTCAATCACTCGCTCTACGTGGTCTTCATTGTAGGTGGTGGTGGCGGTGAGGGGAGCGTGCTTCTCGCCGTAGACAGCGCCTTCACGTGGGCCAAGGCCTTGGGTGATGGTTTCCTCATCGGTCAGCATATAACCAAATTGACGCGCACCGCGAAGCATTTGAATATCCATCAATTCACGACTACGGGCGAGGGGGGCTGTCTTTGGCGCAAAATCGATGATTTCGGAGACACAGTCTGCAAAAGCACCGGCGCCCCAACGATGGTCCGGATGACTGTGGGTAAAGATGATGGTGTGTACCTGTTTGCCGGTTTTTTCGGTGATGATCGTGCGCAGCGCCTGCCCACGCTCAAAGGTTTCCATGGCATCGATTAAAATAACACCTTTCTCCCCTTCAATAATAATGGCATTGCTGTGTCCGACGTTTTGGACATGCCAAAGTCCGGTACCGATTTCTTTGATGCTTGGCGTTTTTTGAGTATTGGCATAGTGTTGTAAAAGATCGCGTCCGTTTTGAATGAGCATACGAATCCGCCTTTCTTGATGAATTTTTGTGAGTATAACATAAAAAAGCGCTTGCCGAATAGCAAGCGCTTGTCATAGATATCATTATTTTTCAAGGTAAGCCTTGAGTTCATCCACGCCAACGCGGTCCAAAAGTTTTGCGGAACGTTCGTCGCCGTTTTTGGTGGTTTCGATGAAGGTGTAGATTTTATCAACAACAGCAACCACTTCTTCATCGGAGAGGCCGGATGCTACAACGCCGCCGGTGTGTGGACGGGAAGCACCGTTACCGCCAACGGTGACAGTCCAACCCTTGCCTGCTGCGTATACACCGATGTCACGTACTTGCGCCATGGAGCAGCACCGTGGGCAGGTAGATACACCAACTTTGATTTTGCCGGCATTGTGTGCTTGGCTAATTTTGGTGATTTCGTCAGCCATTGCATGACCGTCAAAACCAGGCATTGCAAATTTGCAAACGCCTTTGCCTGGGCAAACGATGATCTTGCCCTTTGGGGTACGAAGACGTGCACCGAAGGTCGCCTTGAGATCGTCCCAAAGTGGGTTGACATTTTCTGCCGGTACGTTGTAGAAGCTGATTTTCTTTGCGGTGGTTGCCATCATCTTGGTAACGCCGTGCTTCTTAGCGAGTTCAGCGATTTGAATGAAGTCGTCCGGAGTAAAGAAACCGTAGTCAACGTTAATAGCGAGTGCGTAGGTGTCGTCCTTGTGGGCAGTAACTTGGGTATTAAATTCCATTGTGCATCCTCCTCTAAATAGGCAACCTGTTGGGATTGCAATGACAGTAACAAGTTTAAAGCGGTGTTTCAATCACCGTTAGCTATTATAACGCGCTTGAGGGTAAATGAGAACACGTTTTTAGACTATTTTTTCCCACAAAAGCAATAAAATCAGATATGCGCGTGGATCTCATGTGCGGTTGTTGTTAATCTTCAAGGGTCATATCGCCGTCTTTGACCTTACCGAGCTTACGCATGAGGGCATTAAAAAGCGGTGCTAAAATGGCGGGAAGTACGAAACAAATCAGCACCATCCCCAGCCAGTCCCAAGCGCCGATGGCTGCCTTTGTGCCTTCTGCGGAGTGGACT
>USCP01000196.1 GCA_900553245.1 uncultured Peptococcaceae bacterium | reverse complement strand
CGGTGCGGGATTTTTTATTGCTGCTTGGCGTTTGCTTGTTTGAGGCGGCGTTTTTGAAAACATTCTTAAAATATATATAAATGTCCAACCATAGGGAATGGTTGGACATTTTTTATGTAAAAAAAGCGATGTGATGTGAATTTTTATACGTTTATAGGGTACATGCAAAACTTGGTAGGGTGAGCTTAAATGCCACAAGAACTAACTGTTTGGATAAAACTGTCGGGCAACGTATAATTCAAGATAAGAACTATTAAAATAGTTTATATAGTTGAAGTGCAGGCTGGAAGGGCGTTTTATGCCTGCTTATCCGCTTTCTTAAGAGGCCTCGATGAGTGGATGGTGGAGAGAATTTTTAATGGTGATGCGATTTCAATCAGAGAAATGGCATAGGTATTATTTATATGTGAGGTTAGGAAGGTGTATTTATAATGAGTGAAGTAAAGAAAATAAATCCAATTCATTATGTGATTTGTGCGGCATTTTGCTTGCTCTTTCGATTTATTCCTCCGGTATTGGGGTTAACTGAACTGGGCATGGGGATAATCGGCACCTTTATTGGTGCGGTTTACGGTTGGATTTTGATTGACATGCTTTGGCCGAGTATGCTCGCCTTATTGGGGATTGGTCTAAGTATTGGGATGGATAAAATGATGGCAGGCAGCTTCGGGAGTTTGACCGTTGTGGCGCTTATCGTTTGCATGATGGCTGTAGGGGCAGCCATGAAAAATGGTGCATTTTCTTGGATGGCTATGAAGTTGTTGACCAGTAAAGCATTAGCAGGGAAAGGGTACCTAACCATCTTTCTTATTATGATGATTGCTTGGATTACCGGATCTTTTAACCCGATTGTCATGTGTTTAATCTTTTGTGCATTTTTAACATCTATGTTTAAACAAGTAGGTGTGCAGAAAAACGATCCGCTGGTTCTTTTTACCTTTATTGGTGTAGCATATCAGTTAATGCGCGGTCAAATCTTATTCCCATTTATGGGCACCGGTTTAACTTATATGATGTCTTACAATAATATGTTCCCGGATCTTCCAATGCCTACGGGTTCTTATCTCATTATGATGGTGAGTATGGGTCTTATCATGGCCGTAGTCTACATTATGTTAATGAAGTTTGTTTTCCGTGTAGATGTTTCTCCACTTGCCAATTATAAAAGAGAAGGCGGTGTACCACCTGTTACTAAAGGACAAAAAACAGCGTTGGTAATTTTTGCTTTGTTCTTAATTACTATGATTTTGTCCGTATTTGGTCCTGCTCCAGTAAGAGATTTTCTTGCACATTTCGGTATTGTTGGGATCACCATAGTGTTTGGTGTACTTGTTCCATTGCTTAAAGATGAAAAGGGTCAGCCTGTAGGAAAACTTCAAGAGCTCCTCAGTATGTGTGATTGGGGACAAATTACCATGATGGGGTACATTATGGTGGTTTCCGGCCAAATGATGTTGCCTGAAACCGGTATTAGCAAAGCGATTGCTTGTTTATTCCAACCGTTCATGGGATTGCCTCCGATGGTATTTATTGTCGTAGTTATGATTTTAGCTACTATTTTGACAAACGTGGCAAATAACGTTCTCGTTACTGTGCTGTGTATGCCTTTCTTGGTTAGTTTTGGTACAAGTATAGGCATGAATCCTGTTGGGATGGTTTGTCTGCTTTTCATTATTTCTGAGTTTGCGTTGGCGACTCCAGCCGCATCTCCTGTTACTGCAGTAGCATTTTCTCAAGAAATGGTTACCTCTACTGCGATGACAAAGACTGCACTTAAGGTTCTTGTGCCGCTATTTATTGTATTCTTATTGGTAGCGTGGCCGTTACAAGCCTTGATTTTCTAATCAGCGGTTCGTTGAAACAACAAATCCCGCACTGTCCAGATAGACGGTGCGGGATTTTTTATTGCTGCTTGGCGTTTGCTTGTTTGAGGCGGCGTTTTTCTTTTTTACTTGTGATGAGGTGGCGGATGGCCATTTTGGGTTCTACAAAAATCATGCGTGGGCCGCTGTAGCGCATGACGGTGCGAATTTGTTCACGCATATCCGGACGGTAGCAGTGAACGTGACAATTGGCGCAGAAGGTTTTGTTTTCCATGAAGGGGCAATGGTCGCTACGTGTGTGGGTATAGTGTTCGAGGGCGGCACATTCCGGGCAGAGTCCTTCCTTGGTGTGATGCACGCGCTTGCAGTAGAGTCGAATCATTTTGCTGACGACAATCTTTTCTTCGGCGCGTTTTTGTTCAATGTCTGTCATAGAAAACTCCTTTCACTGAGATGCTCTT
Source organism: uncultured Peptococcaceae bacterium (assembly GCA_900553245.1). Classification (GTDB taxonomy): domain Bacteria; phylum Bacillota; class Peptococcia; order Peptococcales; family Peptococcaceae; genus UMGS1590. The sequence goes on along the minus strand of USCP01000196.1, from coordinate 476 downwards.
AGTATAGAATGCTCCAGATGTGGGTGCAAGGGTGGATTTAGATTGTCAGCCTACTTCAAAAAAGCTATACTGAATGATAGATGAATCTGCCGAAACCATTGTTTCGGAGCGATATGAATAGATGGCAGGTGCCAATGAAAGGAGTTTATTATGGAACCATTTGCATTTAGTTTACCAACCAATCTCATCATGGGGAAGGAACGCTATGATGAAGTCGGCGAACATTGCGCCAAGCTCGGTAAGAAGGTGCTTTTGCATTACGGCGGCGGTAGCATCAAGCGTAACGGTGTGTATGACCGCGTGGTGGCCTCTCTCAAGGCGGCGGGACTAGAAATCGTTGAGCTTGGCGGTGTGAAGCCAAACCCCCGCGTAGAGCTTGTGCGTGAGGGCATCGAGCTTTGCAAAAAAGAAGGCGTGGATATGGTCCTTGCTGTTGGCGGCGTCAGTGTGCTTGACAGCGGCAAGGGGATTGCCGT
>USCP01000195.1 GCA_900553245.1 uncultured Peptococcaceae bacterium | reverse complement strand
GTGCGATGAAGCAGTTCTCGTAAACATTAAGGTTGACGACATCGATATGCTCGTTGACTACGCAAAAGCAGAAGAAATTGATCTTACCGTAGTTGGCCCTGAATTGCCACTTACCCTCGGTATTGTTGATGCTTTCCGTGAAGCTGGTCTCGCTTGCTTTGGCCCAAGCAAGGCGGCTGCCCGTTTGGAAGGGAGCAAAGCGTTCTCTAAAGAACTCATGAAGAAATACAATATCCCAACCGCTGCATTCGACACCTTTACTGATGTTGAAAAAGCAAAGGCATTTGTGGATGAAATCGGCATTCCTTGCGTGGTTAAGGCTGACGGCCTTGCAGCAGGGAAAGGGGTTATCATTTGCATGACTCGCGAAGAAGCTGATGCAGCCATCGAAGATATGCTCAGTGGGCATGCTTTCGGTGATGCCAGCGCACAAATCGTTATTGAGGAATTCATGGAAGGCCCAGAAGTTAGCGTATTGTCCTTTGCGGACGGTAAGCATGTGCTTCCTATGGTTTCCGCGCAAGACCATAAGCGCATTTACGATGGCGATAAAGGCCCTAACACCGGTGGGATGGGGGCATATTCTCCAGCGCCTGTTTACACCGAAGAAATGGCTGAGCTCGTTAACCGTACCATCATTGAACCGACCATCAAGGCAATGGAAGCGGAAGGCGCACCATTTACTGGTATTTTGTACACCGGTCTCATGTTGACCGACAAGGGTCCACGTGTACTCGAATACAATGCACGTTTTGGTGACCCTGAAACCCAACCAATCATGATGCGTATGAAGTCTGACATTGTGCCACTTTTCCAAGCTTGCATCGATGGGACACTCGATCAAATGGACCTCGAATGGTATGACGATGCAGCTGTTTGTGTCATCATGGCATCCGGCGGCTATCCTGCAAGCTCCGAAAAGGGTGTGGTCATTCACGGCCTTGAAAAGGTGAAGAAGGATGAAGCGGTGGTATTCCATTCTGGTACTACCATGAACGGCGGGCGCGTACTCGGTGTGACTGCAATGGATTCTACCATCAAGGGTGCCATTGACAAGGCTTATCAAGCAGTTGATAAAATCACCTTTGATAACATGCAATTCCGCCGCGACATTGGCGCACGTGCTTTGAAATAAGAGGAGTAAATTATGAGCGAAATCAAACGCTTTTTTGTAGAGCGCAAAGAGGATTTTCGCGAAGAAAATACCGCGCTCATTCAATCTTTGCGCAGAGACTTGGGCTTAGATGCCCTTGAAAATGTACAAGTAATTCGTCGTTATGATTTGGACTTGAATGCAGACTTGGATACCAAGCAAATCTGCAATCTCGTTCTTTCCGAACCACGCGTTGACGTGGTGTATCCGGAAGTACTTCCGGCTGAATACGACGGCAAGATTGTACTCGCAGTAGAACCGCTTCCTGGTCAATACGACCAACGTGCGGACTCCTGCGGTCAATGTATTGAAGTAGTAACCGGTGAAAAACCGGTTGTTAAAACCGCACTTGTTTATGTACTTATCGGTGATTTGACAGAGGAACAAGTAGACGCAGTCAAGCACTATCTTGTAAACCCTGTTGAAGCACGCTTGGCAGCACTCGAAAAGCCTGCCCAATTTGAAAAGCCGGAACCGGCTAATGATGTGGTACCAAACGTTGAAGGTTTGCTTGAAGCAAACGAAGAAGGCTTGGCTGACATCATCAAGTCTTACGGCTTATCCATGGATGTGGATGACCTTGCGTACTTGAAGGCATACTTCGTAGAAGAAGGTCGTAACCCAACCGAAACCGAACTTAAGGTTATTGATACCTATTGGTCTGACCACTGCCGTCACACCACCTTTAATACCGAAATCACTGATGTAACCATCGAAGATCCACTCGTACAAAAGGTGTATGACGAATACCTCGAATTGCGTGAAGATGTCTATGCGGATCGCAAGATGAAGCCTGTGACCTTGATGGACCTCGGTACCATTTTCACCAAATACCTCAAGAAGCATGACCTCGTTCGCAACCTTGATGAAAGTGAAGAAATCAACGCTTGCTCCATCAAGACCGAAGTAGACATCAATGGCGTGAAAGAACCATGGATTTACATGTTCAAGAACGAAACCCATAACCACCCAACTGAAATCGAACCTTTCGGTGGTGCGTCTACCTGCTTGGGCGGGGCAATCCGTGACCCACTCAGTGGTCGTAGCTATGTATACCAAGGCTTGCGCTTGACTGGGGCTGCAGATCCTCGCAAGAGCATTGAAGAAACCCTTCAAGGTAAATTGCCACAACGTAAAATTTGCACCTTAGCGGCAAAGGGATTTGCTTCCTATGGGAACCAAATCGGGATGGCAACCGGGATTGTAGACGAAGTGTACCATCCTGGTTATGAAGCAAAGCGTATGGAAGTCGGCGCAGTTGTTGCTGCAGCACCAGCAGGCAACATCGTACGTGAACGTCCTGCTAATGGTGACATCGTTGTTCTCTTGGGTGGCAAAACCGGTCGTGACGGCTGCGGTGGGGCTACCGGCTCCTCCAAGAAGCATAACCTCGATTCCTTGGAAACCTCCGGGGCAGAAGTGCAAAAGAGGAATCCGGTAGAAGAACGTAAGATTCAACGTCTCTTCCGTCGCCCTGAAATTGCACGCATGATTAAGCGCTGCAATGACTTCGGTGCAGGTGGTGTATCTGTTGCTATCGGTGAATTGGCGGATAGCTTGCATATTCACCTCGACCGTGTGCCTAAGAAATACGAAGGCCTTACCGGTACCGAACTT
>USCP01000194.1 GCA_900553245.1 uncultured Peptococcaceae bacterium | reverse complement strand
TTTGTCTGTGGGCTGGAAGAGTGGCGAGTATCCGGTGCGATTGCACAAGGCGCTCATGCATTCCCAAACGGTGTTGACGGCGTGGGATGGGACGCGTTTGGTGGGGCTTTTGCGTGCGTTGGATGACAGTGAGATGACGGCGTTTATCCATTATGTGTTGGTGGACCCTGCTTATCAGGGACAAGGCATAGCTGGTACCATGGTGGAGATGGCGAAGGAAAAGTATAGGGAGTATTTGTATATAGAAATTATGCCTGATGAGAGCAAGAACGCCGCGTTCTACGAAAAGCACGGCTTTCGCGTGTTGCCGGATGGGGTGGCAATGCAAATCTGCAATCCTGGCGAAAAATATTAAAGATTGTCATTGATAGAGATTTAACAGAACGTCAATAGTCTGTTGATTGTTTTTTGAAGGGCGGTTTGGTATCCTCAAATAAGGTCTAGTAGTAAGTTGAAGTGTGTGTAAGAAAGGATGACAGTGAATGAAAAAAGAAACATCTAAATGGCTTTCGGCGTTGTTAACGGTGACAATGGTCGGTGGCTTGATGGCGCCAATGACGGCGCAAGCAGAAAGTGCTACAGACGATGATATTGTGGTGCTTTTTACCAATGATGTGCATTGCACCAATGATGAAGGGATGAGTTATGCAAGCATTGCCGGCTATAAGGCTGAAATGGAAGCCCAATACGGAGAAGATGCTGTAACCTTGGTCGATAATGGAGATGCCATTCAAGGGGCGGTGTTAGGCACTCTTTCAAAGGGTGGCTGGATTGTCGATCTTATGAATGAGGTGGGCTATGACATTGCCGTGCCCGGTAACCATGAGTTTGATTTTGGAATGGAAACATTTTTGGATATTGCAGAGAATCAGGCAAAGTACCAATACACAAGCTGCAACTTCCTCGACAAAAACGGCAAGACAGTGCTCAAGCCTTATGTGATGGAGCGCTACGGTGATGTGGATGTGGCTTATGTGGGGATTACCACACCGGAAACCATTTCTAAATCCACGCCGTCTTTCTTCCAAAACGATAAGGGAGAATACATCTACAGCTTCTGTCAAGATGCGAACGGCGAGGCCTTGTACAAGCAGGTGCAGAAAACCGTTGATACGGCACGGTGGTGGCGTTGACGCATTTAGGAGAGGATGCACAAAGCAGTCCGTGGATGTCTACGGAAGTGATTGCCAATACCAGTGGCATTGATGCGGTGTTGGACGGTCATTCTCATACCACAACGCCTTCTAAGGAAGTGAAGAATGCCGATGGGGAAGCGGTGCTTTTAAGTCAAACCGGTACCAAGGGCACCCAAATCGGTAAGCTGGTGATTGAAGAGGATGGCGATATGCGCACGGAATTGGTGGAAACCGCAAAGGTTAGCACCGATTCTGAGGCTTACAAAAATACCCAAGCCTTTATCAAGGATATTCAAGAAAAGTATCAAGCAGTGACCCAAGAGGTGGTCGGGACTTCTGATGTGACCTTGACGGTGAACGATCCGGTGACGGGGAAGCGTGCGGTTCGTTCTCAGGAAACGAACATGGGCGATTTCTGTGCCGATGCCTATCGTGTGGTAATGGGGGCTGACATCGGGTTTATAAACGGTGGGGGCATTCGCGCCGATATTGAACCGGGGGATGTGACTTACGGTGATATGATTGCCGTGCATCCTTTTGGCAATACCCTGTGCTTGGTGGAAGTGAGTGGCCAACAAATTATTGATGCCTTAGAGCTTGGCGCGATGTATGTCGGGACTGCGGAAAGCGGCGGCTTTTTGCAGGTGTCCGGCTTAACGTATCGTATTGACCCGTCTGTTGCAAGCAGTGTGGTTGTGGACAACGAAGGCAGCTTTGTGGAAGTGAAAGGGACGCGTCGTGTGTCCGATGTGAAGGTATTGAATCAGAAAACGGGTGCCTACGAGCCGATTGATGTGACGAAGACCTATACCCTTGCGAGCCATAACTATATGTTGAAAAACGGTGGCGATGGGTATTCCATGTTTGGGAGAGACAATGTTAAAATCCTCAAGGATGAGGTCATGGTAGACAATGAAGCACTGATGACCTATATGAGCACTTATTTAAACGGTGCCGTTGATGATACCTACGCCGACCCACACGGCCAAGGGCGCATTGTGATTGCAGCCTCTTATTCGGATGTGAAGGACAGCGATTGGTTTAGCGATACTGTGCGCTATGTGACCGATGCAGGCCTCATGGGAACCACCGATGGAGTACATTTCAGTCCGCGTCAGGATATAAGCCGTGCGGCGGTCTTTTCTGTGCTTTATCGCATGGTCGGTTCTCCGGAAGTGACAGCATATCCGGTGAAGGATACTGCCGGCAAATGGTATAACGACAGTGTAAACTGGGCGTATTCCGTTGGCTTGCTGGAGGATACCACTTTTGGGAAGGACCGTTCTCTGAGTCGTGCCGAAGCTGCTAAGATGATGAGCGATTTTGCACGTGAACAAGGGGTGCCGGAAGCAAGCGACGATGGCACAATGAAGACCATGAAGGACTATCAAACCATTCCGGCCGACTATTTGCCGGCGATGACCTTCTGCTATTACAACAAGGTCATGATGGGGAACGAAAAGCGTGAGCTTATGCCGAATCAGTCCCTCACCCGTGCTGAGTTTGCGCAGGTGCTTCGTAATTACAATGAATTGGTGAGTCCGTATTTAGTGGCATAAACTAAAAAAAGTCGAGGTCCTAGGATCTCGACTTCTTTCATATAATCGATTTTTGCAACAAAAAAGCGTGTTTTTGAGTGGCCAAAAACACGCTTTATTTTTGGAGCTTTAGCGTAAATAAACCCCCAGTTCAACTGGGGGTCGGTAAAAAATACT
>USCP01000193.1 GCA_900553245.1 uncultured Peptococcaceae bacterium | reverse complement strand
AACAAAGAGAAAGATTTAGCTCCAGATTAGGCTTTATCCTAGTATCTGCGGGCTGCGCCATCGGGATTGGTAATGTATGGAAATTCCCATACCTTTGCGGTCAATTTGGCGGTGCATCATTTATTCTTATTTATCTTTTCTTCTTACTTGTTCTCGGTATTCCAGTATTGGTTACTGAGTTAGCAATCGGGAGAAAATCTCAAAGAAGTGCTGCACGAGCATTTAATGTCCTTGAACAAAAGGGGACCTATTGGCATCAATTGAAATACATCACCATTGTAGGCTGCTACTTATTGATGATGTTCTACACCACTGTTACCGGTTGGATGATGGCATACTGCTTCCAACATATTAAGGGAGATTTCGTTGGTGCAACGCCTGAAGCTATTAGTAACGCCTTCGGTAGCATGCTTGGCAATCCTGGCATGATGGCATTTTGGACCCTTTTGACCTGCCTCATCGGTGTTATTGTATGTACCGTTGGGATGCAAAAAGGGGTAGAAAAAGTCAGCAAATTTATGATGGTTGCGCTTTTATTCTTAATCATCACCTTAGCAATTCGTTCCGTCACCTTAGACGGTGCTGAAGCCGGAATTAAATTCTATTTAGTTCCTGATTTTGAAAAAATGGCTGAGATTGGTTTCGGCAATGTTATTTTTGCTGCAATGAGCCAAGCATTCTTTACCTTATCTCTCGGTATTGGGGCAATGTTAATCTTCGGGAGCTACATTGAAAAAGATCGTAGCTTAGCCGGTGAAGCAATTACTATTACCGCATTAGATACTTTCGTCGCAATCATGTCCGGTTTCATTATTATTCCGGCTTGCTTTGCCTTTAATATTCAACCGGATGCCGGTCCAAGCTTGATTTTTGTAACCATTCCAAACCTCTTTGCTCAAATGCCTGGTGGTCAATTCTGGGGCGCGCTGTTCTTCTTATTCTTGACCTTCGCATCCTTAACCACAATTATCGCAGTGTTTGAAAATATCAGCACCTTTGTCAGCGATAATTATGGTTGGAGCCGCAAGAAAAGCGTACTGGTAAATGGTATTCTCATTGCGATTTTAAGCATGCCTTGCGTACTTGGCTACAATCTTTGGGCAGATTTCCAACCACTCGGCGAAGGTTCTGCAGTACTTGACTTAGAAGACTTCATCGTTTCTAACAACCTATTGCCACTCGGCAGTTTGGCTTTTGTACTTTTCTGTACCAGAAAAACCGGTTGGGGTTGGGGTGGCTTCATCAATGAAGTAAACAGCGGAAAAGGGCTTCAATTCCCACAAAACCTCCAAGGCTACATGTCCTATGTGTTACCAATTGTCATCATTGTCGTTTACTTAAAGGGGTACTACGATAAATTTGCACCAATGGGTACTGGCATGTTAATCGGCTGGATGGCTTTTGCAATTGCTTTAATCGCTTTTATCTTGTTCCCAGCACTTTATCAAAAGAAAAACTAACCGTTAAAACCGCTCTTGTCACAGTATCGTCACTGTGCATGAGCGGTTTTCCTATGACATATATTTCTCCACTATCACCTAAAGAAAGAAGAGGTGTCTATGAGCCAATCAGATTCAACAAAAATCTTGGTTTCTAGAGATAAAATCAAATACTTTTTAATTGCAATTCTTTTATCCAATGTTGTTACCATGCTGAATACCTCCACGGTAACCATCTCACTCCCAACCTATATGAATGTATTTCATGTTGATGTAAATACTGTACAATGGGTGGTAATTGGATACCTATTGCCACTTGGAATGGCAATGCCTTTGGCAGAATTTCTTGGAGAGTGATTTAGCTATCGAAAAGTCTACCTTATTGCCTTAGCGATGATGGGGATTTGTTCCCTAGGCTGCGCAATTTCTATAAACTTTTGGATGTTGGTCTTTTTTCGCTTTCTTAAAGGGATTTCTGGCGGGATCATCATTCCAACGACAATGACCCTGCTTTATCGCTACGCTCCTAAAAATAAACAAGCTGAATATCTTGGAAACTGTATGATTTTTCAATCCATCGGCGTATTGTTTGGACCTACTGTTGCCGGTTTTATCCTGCAAATGAGTAGTTGGCATATTTTGTTCGTATTTAATATTCCGTTATCTGCCATTGTATATTGGGCAGCATACAAAAGTATTCCAAACGAACCGCCAAACGAACACGTTGATAAAATTGATTTTCTCGGCTGTGGTCAAGTCGCTTTAGGCAGCGGATTAATCATGCTTGGCTTCTCAATGGGAGAAAGTTGGGGATGGCATTCTACAGCTTTCTGGTCATGCATAATTATCGGCTGCGTTTTAACCTTATTATTCGTTATTCGCCAATTTAAGACCTCGCATCCACTGCTTAATTTTCGCGTTTTGAAATATCGTGCCTTTTCATTTGCTATGATTTTACACTGCACCATTGCACTAACACTTGGCATTAACGCGATTCTTTCACAGTTCTACTTTCAAACAGGGAGAGGGCTATCACCTGCAACAACAGGGTTAATTTTAATGTTCCCATCAATCATGATGTTATTGGGCAATATGCTTACTAAGGAGCTTCATAAGAAAGGCCTCCGCAACAGCCTTATTAGCGGTGGTTTGTTACTCGCATTATTAGGAAACTTAGGACTTTGCAATCTTACCCTAGAGAGCAATCTTATTTTTATTGTCTCATGCTTTGGTATGAGGTTTTTCGGTCTCTCTTTGGCTCAAATGCCATTAACCAATTACGGTCTTGAGGCAGTCCCTCGAGAACTTACGGGACATGCAACTTCAATGTATAACTGGGGCAAACAACTCGTACAAACAATCTCCACCAATATTCTTACTGTATTACTCAGTATGAATATGACGCGATACTAT
>USCP01000192.1 GCA_900553245.1 uncultured Peptococcaceae bacterium | reverse complement strand
CCCCCTGCCGATAGTGCAGCAAAGGAACCGGCGTCTGTAGATTCTGCTACTGTAGAACAAAAAAGCGATGCACCGATTCGTGTGGGTGTGCTTAATATTGCAGATAGCTTACCAATTTTTGCAGCCGAACAAGAAGGCATGTTTGAAGCTGCAGGCTTGAATGTGGAGATTTATCCGTTTAAGAGTAGCTCTGACCAATCCAAAGCGGTAGAAGCTGGTGAATTGGACATTGTGATGAATGATATGATTGTTCAAAGTTTGATGAAGAAAGCCGAAACGGATACCAAGGTCATCAACTTGGCCTTTGGTGCAGACCCAACCGAGGGGCGTTTTGTGGTTGTCGCTGCGCCAAACAGTGGTATTGCAAAGCCGGAAGATTTAGCTGGCAAGCGTGTGGCTATTTCTACCAATACCATGATGGAATACCTCATGGCACAGTATGAAAATTATTTTGACTTGGATGCTGAAAGCATTGAACTTGTGAATATGCCGGATTTGATGCTTCGTGTAGAAACCCTTTTACAAGGGAAGGACATTGACGCCGCTATTTTGCCGGACCCATTGGCATCCTTTGCCATTTCTAAGGGCGGTGTGGCAGTAATTGACGATACCACCTTGGATGAAAACTTCTCTCAATCCGTATATCTTGCAACCAACGACTTTATGACTGAACGCAAAGCGGATCTTAATGCGTTTGTGAAGGTGCTTCAAGACAGTATGACTGATATCAATGACAATCCGGATAAATACCGTGCCCTTTTGATGGAAAAGGCAAAAGTGCCTGCTGAACTTCAAGATACCTATCCAATGCCAACCTTTACACCGGGGGCAGTACCTAGCGAACAAGAAGTGGCTCGCCTTGAAGCCTGGATGGTAGAAAAGCAAATGCTGGAAAAGGTGTATAGCTATGTAGACCTTGTTGACACCTCCTTTGTGAAAGAGTGAGTGTTGTGAGTTATCATTTAAATGACGTATCGTATACCTATGAGGATGGCAATGCCATCCTCAATCATTTTAATTGGGAAATTCGTCCCAAAGAGCGATGGGCGCTGATTGGACCCTCCGGTTGTGGTAAGACGACATTACTTTATCTTTTGGCGGGGCTAAAAAGTCCGCAAAAAGGTGAAGTCCTTTGTCGTGGAAAAAAAGCGCAGGCGCCAATGGAAGGTGTGAGCTTTATTCAACAGCAATATGGGCTTTTTCGCTGGAAAACGGTGGGGCAAAATCTTGCCTTGCCGCTTTTGCTCAAAAAAGTGCCGCGTGAAGAAATTGAAGCGCGGGTGGCTAAGGAATTGACACGATTGGGACTGGAAGGTATGGAAAAGCGATTTCCAAAGCAACTTTCAGGCGGTCAATGCCAACGTGTGGCAATTGGTCGGGCGTTGATTGACCATCCCGAAGTGTTGCTGATGGACGAGCCGTTTTCGGCCTTGGATGCACTTACACGAGAAAGTTTGCAAGAAGAAGTGTTGAGGTTATCGGTAGAAAGTGGCGTGACGATGGTACTCGTGACCCACAGTATTGAAGAGGCGGTATATATTTGCGACCATCTCTTAGTTTACGGAAAAGACAGCGCACAGCCGCTGGTTATCGATAACACCCACACACCCCATGATCGTTATGATCAAAAATTTGTGGCGCAGTGTGCAAAAGTAAAGGCGCTCTTGGAAGGGAGTAAGGCATGAAGAATAAAGCAATCTCTGTCACTATTGCCTCTACGGTGCTTTTATTGGTTTGGCACTTTGCCAGTGTGGCGCTCAATAAATCTTTTTTACCAACGCCATGGATGAGTTGTGAAGCCTTTGCTGAGCTTTGCGTGAAAGGTGAAATGTGGCCGCAATTTCGAATTAGTGCCATGCGTGTGCTTTTAAGCACGCTCCTAGGGGTGTGCTTGGCGGTGCCGTTGGGATTGGCGTGCGGTCGAAATAATACCCTCTATCATATTGCCAATCCGTTGGTTGCGATTCTCTATCCGTTGCCAAAAGTTGTTTTTTTGCCGATTCTCGTCGTGCTTTTTGGCTTAGGGAACCTTCCTAAAATTATCCTCATCACCCTAATCATTTTCTTTCAAATTTTTGTTGTCGTTTGTGATGCGGCACATCAGCTTCCGCAGGAAAGCGTGGATGCGATGCATACCTTGAGCAAAAATAAATGGGTGGTTTTTCGCCATTTACTCATGCCGGCGTGTTTGCCACAGATGCTCACTTCTCTTCGGATTAGTGTTGGGACTTCGGTGGCGGTGCTCTTCTTTGCGGAAACCTTTGCTTCCTTTGATGGTCTGGGGTACCTTATTTTAGATGGCATGGAATGTCGCGACTATCCGAACATGTTTGCCGGCATCATAGGCATGGCGCTTTTGGGTGTGCTTTTTTATGAATGTATTTATTTCATCGAAAAGCGTTGCTGTCGTTGGCTTTAAAATCAATACTTATCGACCTAAGCATGTCGTAAAAGGGCTTATTTTTTGTGGAAATGATTCGATTTTGTCGTTATTTAGTGTTAATTTGGTGGAAACACTTTCGCAATCGACCACAGTGAGATATGATATAGTAGAAAAATAGTGAATGGGAGGCAACATGAAGAAAACAGTTATAATATGTTTGATGACACTTTTTACAGTTGTCATGAGTGGTTGTTCCCTAATATTTGAAGAACCGTCGACACTGATTTTGCCTCCGGCGACGAGTCAAGAACAGTACACGGAACGAATGTTAATCAATCGATTCCTGTCTAATGATGAACATCTGGAAGTACCGGAAAATATGGACCATCCGGCAGCGTTTATTGATTTGGACGTTGATGGAGATAAAACCAATGAGAAGATGGTTTTTTGGTCAAAGCGCAACGGCTACGAAGCGGGGGCATTGATTCTTACACAAGACGCTGCCGGTGATTG
>USCP01000191.1 GCA_900553245.1 uncultured Peptococcaceae bacterium | reverse complement strand
ACGCTCTATGCTCGGCCGAAATTAGGGTTTCTATACAGTCTGAAAGCCGCACGTTAAACGATAACGTGCGGCTTTTTCTGTAAGCGTTATTATTTACGGTCAAACCAATGCAATGTAGGGAAGGCTTTTTCGAATCGTTCTTCAATGCGCAGGCGAGATTTTTGAATTTCGATGTATTTGGCTTCAATTTGCTTCAGGCGTTCTTCGCGTTCAGCACGATGCTCTGCCAAATTGGCAGCCAATTCGGCACGGTGTTTTTCCTTGCGTTGGGCAATGCCTTCTTGGAATTCTGCAATTTCTTCGGCGTTCTCTTCATGCCAATCGCGCAAACGCTGTTCAAGGGGTTGGAGATTATCCAAAGCTTCGAGGGTAAGTCCCGCTACCCCTTCGCCAATGGCAACGCTGGCTTGATGCATTTCTGCTTCGAGGTCGTTGAGTAAAGAATGGCGCTTACGAATTTTGAGAATACCACTAACTGTTACAACAAGATCGGCAAGCATTATGATGCTTGCAATGATGACCAAAGTGAGCAAGAGCCACAACGGAATGAGTGCCACCAAATCCTCGACAAGGGGATGGACCACCTTAATGAGAAAGGCGCCGCCGAACCCCCAAGCAATGGAAAAACGTAAACAAATGAGGCCGGCGATGTTAAATGGTTCATTGGAATAGTCCCACCATTGGGCGTGAAAAAGCAAACGAAGCACAAGCCCGACAATGAGTTCCAGCGCGGAACAAATGACAATAGAGCCTAAAATAGACCATAGCCAGCTGTCTGTAAACGGTCTCATAGCTATCAACATAATCCCCATCCCGGCGCCGTAAATCGGACAAATCGGACCGGTGAGCATTCCTCGGTTGACAAAATGCCCCTTAGTAAGTGCGTGATAGGCAATTTCCACACACCAGCCGGCAAAGGCGTAAATATAAAAATAAGCGAGTAATTGCAGGAAAGGTTCGTAAGTTATCAAATGAATCCCTCTTTTTTTATCTATTTGTTTCAGTATAACGAGCAGCGTGTGGCAAAGCAAGAAATGGTAGCGGCTTTCAGAAATAGAAAAGATTTATGGGGAAATCTTTACAAGGTCAGACATTAAAATTATAATGGGAGTGATTGACATTTATATGTGTATAAGGATGTGTCGCCACTTGGTGACACCATTTAAGGAGGATATATATGGATTACCAACAACTCGCTGATTGGTTGTTTCCGAATGTGACCACAACCATCGACGATTTAGAACAACGCTTCCCACAACGTGACCTCGCAGAAGGCGCGATGATTACCCGTCTTGGGCCAAGTCCTACCGGTTTCATTCACATTGGGAACCTGTATGGTGCTTTGATTGACGAACGTATGGCGCATCAAAGTGGCGGCAGTTTCTTGTTACGTATCGAAGACACTGACGACAAGCGTAAGTTAGAAGGCGCAGAGGAACTCATCATTCGCGCGATGGAATACTTCGGCATTCACTTTGACGAAGGTGTGACCTTAGAAGGTGAAAAGGGTGACTACGGTCCATACCATCAAAGCGACCGCGTAGACCTTTACCACACCGTAGCCAAATTGCTCGTACAACAAGGTAAGGCATACCCATCCTTTGCAACCGAAGAAGACCTTGCAAAAATCCGCGAAGAACAAGAAGCGCAAAAGCTCACCACCGGCTACTACGGCAAGTGGGCAACCGACCGCAACTTGACCATGGAAGAAATCCGCACCAAATTGGATGCCGGCGAACCATGGACCTTGCGCTTAAAGAGCATGGGCAATCCGGACGAAGCTCGCTCCATTGCAGACGGCGTTCGCGGTCATGTGACCATTCATCCAAACAATCAGGACTTTGTTCTCTTAAAAACCAATGGCGTACCAACCTACCACTTTGCCCACGTGGTGGATGACCACTTCATGCGTGTGACCCATGTGGTTCGTGGCGAAGAATGGTTGGCAACCCTTCCGTTCCACATTGAGCTTTTTGAAACCCTCGGCTGGGAACACCCTGTATATTGCCATACCGCCCATCTCATGAAGATTGATGAAAACGGCACCCGCCGCAAGCTCTCCAAGCGTAAAGACCCTGAAATGGCCTTGTCATTCTATGAAGAAAAGGGCTATTTCCCACAAGCGGTGCGTGAATACATCATGACCCTCTTGAATTCCGACTACGAAGAATGGCGCTTGGCAAATCCGGAACTTCCTCTCGAAGATTTCCATGTGCATTTGGACAAGATGGCTACCAGCGGTGCCCTCTTTGACATGGTGAAGCTCGAAGACGTCAGCAAGGAAACCCTCGTGCGTATCAGCGAAGTCGACATTGCAGACTTTGTCATCGCTTGGGCACAAAAGTACCATCAAGACATCTACGACGTGCTTTCTCCACAACGTGACGACCTCGTGAAACTTCTTGCCATCGGCCGTGACGGCAAAAAGCCTCGTAAGGACCTTGTGAATGCAGAACAAATCGTTCAATTTACCAAGTATTTCTTTGATGCATGGTTCACCCAAGAAGACCCAATGCTCGAACAAATTCCTGCAGAAGAAGCGGTTGCCATCTTGAAAGACTACCTTGCAACCTACGACCAAGCCGACGACAACGAAGCGTGGTTTAACAAAATCCGAACCATCACCGAAGACCGCGGCTATGCCGTACGTCCAAAGGATTTCAAAAAGAATCCGGATCTGTACAAAGGGCACGTTGGTGATGTCAGCACTGTGATTCGTCTGGCCATCACCGGACGTCGTAACTCTCCGGATGTTTGGAGCATTCAACAAATCCTTGGAGAAGAAAAAACCGTTGCGCGTGTAGAAAAATACATTGCGGAACTCTCTAAGTAAGTACAGTACACAACCGGCACCGTTGCGGTGCCGGTTGTTTTTTGTTGGAGCTTTAGCGTAAATAAACCCCCAGTTCAACTGGGGGTCGGTAAAAAATACT
>USCP01000190.1 GCA_900553245.1 uncultured Peptococcaceae bacterium | reverse complement strand
TGACCGGCAACGATGGCATTGTCCATCTCTGCAACAAGTTCGTTAGCTTTAGCAATGGCGCCACTCATGCCCTTTGCACCTGGGGTTAATACCAATTCCGCACCATAGATTTGCATAAGTTTGCGACGTTCTACGCTCATGGAATCCGGCATCACGATGATGACCTTATAGCCCAGATAAGCGCCAATAGCAGCCAAGCCAATCCCAGTATTGCCACTGGTTGGTTCAATAATAGTACCGCCTGCGGTGAGCTTCCCGCTTGCTTCCGCATCACGAATCATGGCGAGTGCCACACGGTCCTTCATGCTTCCGGTAGGGTTGTAGTTTTCGAGTTTGGCAAAAATTCGTGCCTTTATCCCCTCGGCCTTTGCAATCTTTTGCAATTCAACAATAGGGGTATGTCCGACGAGCTCAGTCACATTACTGTAAATATTCATTTGATAGCCTCCATTTCTTAGAGCACTGATGGTTGTTTATGATTATATTTATTATAACCTACCAAGGCATTATTTGGAAGCGCCCAGGTCATCATTTTTTTCATTGTCCTGTTGCAAGAAATTGTTGTGTCCCTTACGAGGATATCTGTTTTCTTAGTAAAAATCTTTGATGGACTTGAAAAAATATTTTAACTATGATATGCTCACATCGAACAATAAAATAAACAACGACACAATGGAGAACACCACCAAAAGGGCGTGTTTTTCGTTGTGTCTTTTTTTATGCCAAAAGGAGGGATCCACCATGCGAGTTAATGGGAAAGAACACCCACTCAACGCGCCGCAAATGCTTGATAGCTTCCTCAATGAGGCCGGTTACAATGTAAAACGTGTCGTTGTTGAACGTAACGGTGCCATCATCACGCAGGATCAATTCGCTTCTGTTGAATTGACCGATAGCGACCATCTCGAAGTGGTTCAATTTGTTGGAGGAGGTTGATGAATGGAGATTGAGTTAAACGGTCAGTTGACCCATACAACAGCCTCAAATTACGATATGCTTCGCCAAGCATTGGCATTAGATGCCAATGCCCTGATCGTAAACGGTCATAGCAAGCCTTGGACGACATCTGTTGCTAACAACGACCACGTCATTATGTTGAATCGTCAAATCCCACCCACGCAAGAGATTTGGCGTGCTATTTATGATGCACGTTACGGTAAAGATATAATGGCGAAACTGCAAAAAGGTAAGGTTGCTATCTGTGGCTTGGGTGGTTTAGGGTCGCTCATTGCCATAGAGCTAGGCAGACTCGGGGTCGGCACCCTACTTCTAATTGATGACGACATCGTCGATGCCACCAATTTGGCGCGCCAGCACTACACCATGAAACAGATTGGTATGAAAAAAACCACTGCTTTGGCGGAAGAGCTGGCTCTGATGGCACCACTTACGACAATCGAAACGCATGATATTCGTCTCAACCGTGATAATATTGCCGAACTTTTAAGAGATTATCCAATTATTTGCGAAGCCGTCGACAGACCGGAAACAAAAGCCGCACTGACTGAGGTGGTTTTATCGGATTTGCCACAAGCGACACTTGTTGGGGCAAGTGGCATGGCAGGCTTCGGGTCCGGCAACGCCATTACCGCAAAGCAAATTTTCTCCCGACTTTATATGGTTGGTGACGGAGAAAGTGAAGGCGAAGAAGGCATTGGCTTGATGGCGCCGCGTGTCGGCCTGTGTGCATCGGCACAAGCAACATTGATTATGCGCTTATTATTAGGGGAAGCGAATCCCCTTTAACGAAAGGAAGATTAAATAATGAATGACGTTTTTCATCTTGGAGGTAAAGACTTCCAATCTCGCTTGATTCTCGGTTCCGGGAAATTTTCTTTAGATTTGATTTCTGCTGTCATTGAAGAAGGCGGCGGCGAAATCATTACCCTCGCTCTTCGTCGCGCCAATCCAGATGGTGCAGAGGATATCCTCTCCTACATCCCTGAAGGTGTTACCTTGTTGCCAAATACTTCCGGTGCTCGCAATGCCGAAGAGGCCGTTCGTATTGCAGAACTTTCCCGCGCAATGGGTTGTGGTAACTGGGTAAAGGTTGAAGTCATCAACGATTCTCGTTGGCTTCTTCCTGACAATGCTGAAACCGTTCGCGCAACCAAGATGCTTGCTGACCGTGGCTTTGTAGTGCTCCCATACATGTTCCCAGAGCTCGAAACAGCCAAGGCGCTCGTGGATGCAGGTGCTGCCGCTGTGATGCCACTCGCTGCTCCAATCGGTACCAACCGCGGTTTGGTACACAAGGATAAAATTGCCGAAATCATCGCCAACATCGACCTCCCTATCATTGTTGATGCCGGCATTGGCAAGCCAAGCCAAGCTGCTGAAGCCATGGAAATGGGGGCAGACGCCATCATGTGCAACACTGCCATTGCTACCGCAGGAGACGTTCGTAAAATGGCACGTGCCTTCCGTCTTGCCATCGAAGGCGGCCGCTTAGCTTATCTTTCTAAGCCAGGTCGTGTTCTTACCGACAAAGCAAGCGCATCTTCCCCACTCACCGGTTTTTTGGAGGACTAAAATTATGATTAAAGCAGAAACTTGGGACGTAATGACTTATCGAGACGGCATGGATCAATTGGATCCTACCACCTTAAATACTGTATTGGATGCTACTAAAGACTATGATCCAAATAGCTATACCGCAGCAGATGTTGAAGCGGCACTCGCTCACGATGAATGTACCTTAGATGATTTCAAGGCCTTGCTCTCTCCGGCTGCAGAACCTTATCTTGAACAAATGGCACAAAAAGCACAAGCACTTACCCGCGCACGCTTTGGCAACAGTGTTTCTCTCTTTACTCCGCTCTACATTGCCAACTATTGCGACAATGGTTGCGTCTATTGCGGTTTTAACTGTGGCAACCAAATCAAGCGTGGACAATTGTCTCATGATGAATTGATTCGTGAATTGGATACCATTGCTGCCACCGGCTTAC
>USCP01000189.1 GCA_900553245.1 uncultured Peptococcaceae bacterium | reverse complement strand
GTTATTCCTAAAAAATTATTCATGGCTTGACGATACCAGCCACTCACCCACTGATATTTCATGTTGTTAAAATCATTTAAGTTGGTCGTATTGCCGCCAATCATTCGACGTGCAGCCACATCAATATCGCCCGCCGGATTAAACAATGGACGCTTTGAAATCGTTTCCATGTCATCACCTTTCTTTCTTGTTTAGGAGGAGCAGGATTCACATTCTTCCACTTCCAAGCTCTTGGAACGGATATAGTAAATGGTTTTCACGCCACACTCCCACGCTTGAATATAGAGATTCAACACCTTTCTAAAGGTGTAGTCATTAGTAATATACAGGTTCATGCTTTGCGCCTGATCCACGTGACGTTGGCGAATCCCCGCCGCACGTACAGAGTAGCTTTGATCCACCAAATGGGCACTCTTATAGTACCAATAGGTGTCCATAGAAAGTTCCGGCGCTACGCGTGGCATCAAACCGTTTTTCTTTTCTTCCAAGAAGAAACGGTTCATAATCGGGTCCACCCCTGCACTGGTTCCGGCAATGATGGAGGTACTGGAGGTTGGGGCAATGGCCATGAGATAGCCGTTGCGCATGCCGTAAGCGGCTACATCCTTGCGCAGGGCTTGCCAGCGCGGGCTGTTGTAATCACGCTTGTCAAAGTATGCACCGGTTTGCCAATCGCTTCCTTCAAAGAGCGGATAGGCACCTTTTTCAGCCGCATTTTCGCAGCTTGCCTTAATCACCGCATAGTTAATATCTTCAAAAACGCGGTCTACAAATTCCAGATGTTCTTCGCTTTCCCAATGAATATGCTGCTTAGCAAGCATATGGTGATAGCCACTCACCCCAAGCCCCACCGGACGATAGCGATGATTGTTAATTCTGGCATAAGGCACAGGGAAGAAATTCAAATCAATGACGTTATCCAGGGCACGGGTCACACTCTTGACCACACCCTCAATTTCATCATAGTTATTAACATCAATATGCCCCAAAGAAAGGCTCGCGAGGTTGCATACAACAAAATCCCCCGGCTTAGTCACGGTCACAACAACTTCTTCACCATCGATGGTTTCCACACGTTGTTCCACACTTTCAATGGCACTCATGTTTTGTGCAATTTCAGTGCAGAGGTTGGAGCAATAGATAATGCCCTTGTCACTGTTCGGGTTCGCACGATTTACTATATCACGATTAAAGGCAAACGGCGTTCCAGTTTCTACCGCACTCTTGATAATTAAACGAATAATATCCTTAATTGGCACCACACGCTTGTTGATGCGATGGTCCGCCACACAATCTAAATATCGCTCGGTCCATTCCTCACCGAACCTGTCTTCCAAATGATAGCCCTTCACGGTATAAACATCGTGCGGACACATCATGTACCAATCGCCCTCTATATTATCGCGTGCTTGTTGCCAGAAATAATCCGGATAGCACACTGCAGGAAAGACATCGTGGGCTTTCTGACGGTCGTCGCCGTTATTGGTACGAAGTGCTAAAAACTCCGGCAAATCGCGATGCCACACATCGAGGTACACCGCCACAGCACCCTGACGCACTCCCAATTGGTCAACTGCTACAGCCGTATCATTGGCCAAACGAATCCAACGAATAACCCCGCCTGCTGCCCCTTCAAAGCCGCGAATAGCACTACCACGGGCACGCACCTTGCCAAAATAAAGGCCCATACCGCCGCCAAATTTGCTCACCTGAGCAAAATTATCCACACTACGATAAATCCCATCTAGGCTATCCGGCACGGTATCAATAAAACAGCTGGAAAGCTGATGGAACGGCTTACGTGCATTGGCCAAGGTCGGGGTCGCCATGGTCACCTTGAGGGTACTCAGCATATCGTAAAAACGACGCACCCACATCAATCGACACTCACGGGCCTCAAGCATGGCTAAATGAAGCGCAATGCCCAAATACATTTCTTGAATAGATTCCATCGGCACGCCCGCATGGGTATGTACCACATAGCGCTTCACCAACAATTCCATGCCCGAGTAATTGATAAGCTTATTGCGTTCTTCATCGATGAATGTCGCTGCTTCCAAAATTTCTTCGCGGTTATAGTGTTGCAAAATATAGGCGCCGTACAAGCCTTCTTCGGTAAGATACTCGATTTTTTCGTAAAGATCGTCAATCCCGTGTTGAGCCATTTGGCTTGCCAGATTACGTTGATATTCCAAGAAATACACGCGTGCCGCGATGAACTCCCATCGTGGTGCTTCCTTGGTCGTCAATTCCACGCACGCCTTAACAAGGAAGTAAAAACGCTCGTTCAAAGACATGCCCATCTTATAGAAGGATTGGAACTTCATCAGAAGATATTCTAAACCATAGACCTCTTCATCAAAATCCCCTTCCACTTGTTTGAGGAACACATCCATTTCTTCAATTTCCGGGAAACACGCTACAATCTGACTGCGGGTGCGACGCTTGCGTTTACGCTCTTCGCGATACAGAATAAAACTCTTGACTTCTTTATAATAATTTTCTTCAATCAAGGTCTTTTCCACCAAATCTTGGATATCCTCCACGTGAATATTCAAGCCCTGACGCGCATCCGCAAAAAGGCTTTGCTCGATGGTTTCAACCATACTATTTAACTGTTCTGGCGCCAAATCATTGCCCACACTGCGAAACGCCCGTTCAATGACACGCACAATCTTGGCACGTTCGTAGGCTTCGACGCTGCCATTTCTTTTAATAATGTTCATTTTTGATGAACCCTTTCTTCTATTGTTATCTCATTATCTAAATTTCACTGGAAATAATAATACAACGTTTACCATTTATCGTCCAGATTTCCTTATACTGATGCCCTTCTTTCATGTATAGGAAGCCTTTTGATTCATCAAAAAATATTCTTATAGTGCCAAGCAAGTACCACCCCAATAAAAAAACGACCGAGTGCATGCACTCGGTCGCAGACTGTCGAAAAAGGTCGCCGAAAGGCGGCCTTTTTCTTATATAATA
>USCP01000188.1 GCA_900553245.1 uncultured Peptococcaceae bacterium | reverse complement strand
TGCAAGACGCGATCCTTTAGAATCGCCCCGAGCAAGGTGCCGACATCCGGTGGAATAACATTTTCTTCCACCAAGTACCCAAGAATGCCTTCTGCATCCTTTTCGGTCAAGCTTTGTCTGGAAGCATCCATCAAAGGGCGGAAGTCATGGGCACTGTTGATTGGAATGGCTTGAATCCGCACATACCCGCCACCGCCACGGCGTGTTTCTACAGTGTTGCCGTTGGTGGGTGTGAAGCGCGTTCGCAAGACATAATTGATTTGGCTTGGAACACAACAAAACATTTCTGATAATACACTGCGCTGAACAACGAGCACGCCTTCATCGGCTTGGTCGAGGAGCGACTTGAGATATCGCTCAATATCTTGTGTCAAATTGCCCATCGTTCTCACCTCTCTTTCGTTTGACCTTTATTGACCTTACATGTTTTATTATATCCACCGCGGAAGATAAGTAAAGGTCAAATATACGTCAAATTGATGTGCTAATCATCTATAAATAACTTTATTCATCTTTAATCAACTTTAATCTCACAGAACCGATTATTTTGACCTTATTTAACCTTTTGACCTTTGACGTTTTCTTTGACCTTTTACCCCTTCTCGTGAATATGATATGATGGTGCTATTGTTGAAAGGGGTGACCCCATGAACGATCTCATTAAACATAAACTCTCCACACTCCCCACCAATCCCGGCGTCTACCTGATGAAGGACAAGGATGGCAACGTCATCTACGTTGGCAAGGCCATCAATCTTAAAAATCGAGTGCGTTCCTATTTTCGTACCCTGCCCAAGGAGGCGGTCAAAACCCGCGCCTTGGTGCGTCACATTGAGGATTTGGAATACATCATCGTTGATAACGAAACAGAAGCCTTGGTGTTGGAGTGCAACCTCATCAAAAAATACCGTCCCAAGTACAACATCAGCTTGAAGGACGGCAAAACCTATCCCTATCTGCGCATTACCAATGAGGACTATCCGCGCATTTTTATCACCCGTCAGGTGATTCGCGACGGTTCCCGCTATTTTGGGCCCTATACGAATGTCACGGAGCTGCGTGAAACCTTAGAGCTCATGCACAAGATATATCCCTACAGGGATTGCAGCAACGTGCAGTTCAATAAGCACGCTTCCTGTCTCAACGAGCACCTCGGCCTTTGCAAGGGGCCTTGTGTGGGGCATATCAGTGAGGAGGACTATCGTGCGATGATTGATGCCGTGGCGCAATTTTTTAACGGTCACACCGAGGCCTTGCGCAAACGGTTGGAGGATGAGATGCTCGCTGCCTCCGGGGCCTTGGATTTTGAACCAGCCGCCACCAAACGTGACCAGATTCGCGCCATTGATGCCATCAATAATCGCCAGAAGGCCACCAGCCAACGCACCGATAACCACGACCTTGTCGCCATGGCGCGCAACGACCTCGGCGCGATGATGCAGGTGTTCTTTGTGCGTAACGGCAAAATCATCGGCCGCGAAACCTATCCGCTGCATGCAAGCAAGGACGACAACGATGAGGAAATTTTTGCCAGCTTTGTCAAGCAGTTTTATCTCGAGCAAGAAAGTGTACCGCACACCATTTATATTGATAGAAACTTCGAGGATGAAGCCCTGCTTGAAGAATTGCTTAGCGAAAAACACGGTTTTAAGGTGCATTTTCACAAACCGCAGGCCGGCAAAACCCGCGCTCTCATGGACATGGTACAGCGCAATGCCAAGGAAGCCCTCGCCAAGCGCATTGTTAGCGGTGAGGTGGCACGCGCCCGTACCGAAGGGGCGCTGTTGGACTTGCAGCAATATTTGGGGCTGGAGCGGTTGCCAAACCGCATCGAATGCTATGATATTTCCAATATTCAGGGCACGGATTCTGTAGCTTCGATGGTGGTCTTCGTCGCGGGTAAGCCGATGAAAAGCCAATACCGTCATTTCAAAATCAAGACTGTTGAGGGACCGAACGACTTTGCCAGCATGCACGAGGTCATCACTCGCCGTTTCCGCCATGCCACCGAGGAAATCTCAAATGGCATCCGCATGGGGAAATTTGCCTGGTTGCCGGATCTGGTCATCATCGACGGTGGCAAGGGACAGCTTGGCTATGCCCGTCGCGCCATGCGCGAAACCGGCTATGACTACATCCCAACCTTCAGCTTGGCGGAACGCGAAGAGCTGCTCTTTAAGGAAGATATGGACGAGCCAATCGTTCTTCCACGTCAATCCAACGCCCTTTATCTGGTGCAACGGGTCCGCGATGAATCCCACCGATTTGCCATCACCCACCACCGTTCTCTACGCGGAAAACGTCAATTGGCGTCTATTCTTGACGATATCCCCGGTGTTGGCAAAAAACGCAAGGAGAATCTCTTGACCCACTTCGGTTCATTTAGTAAAATTCAAAGTGCAGAGGTTAACGAATTGGCAGAAGTGCCGGGCATTAGCCACGACCTCGCCGATACTATTTACACCTATCTAAAGACGCACCAGGATTTACAGGCTCGTCTAAGACATAAGCAATGATCTCTTGAAAGGAGTCTATCAATGAAATCTATTTTCGTTCACCTATTATCCTATTCCCTAGCACTTTACTTGACCGCTCAGCTTGTTCAAGGCTTGTACTTCGACACCCTCGGCGCGCTCATTCTTGGTGCTGTGGTCCTTTCCATTGTTGATGCCATCGTAAAACCGGTGCTCATGGTACTCACCTTACCGCTGAACCTTTTGACCGTAGGGCTCTTTACCTTCGTCATCAACGGGGCAATGTTAAAAATTTCCGCCTTGCTCGTTCCTGGGATGGATGTTGGCGGCTTCTGGGTAACCACCTTCGCAGCCTTGGTGCTCACCGTGATTTCCACCGTCATCAACTGGCTCATCAGCGACTAATCAAACACATTCAAGCAGACCTTCGGGTCTGCTTTTTTATTCAGTAATAAAAAATGCCCTTACCGCTAAATGATATGTACCCTCTTTACTGGACATCCAGTAGAGAGGGTGTTTTTTATGCGATA
>USCP01000187.1 GCA_900553245.1 uncultured Peptococcaceae bacterium | reverse complement strand
CGTTTCCTTGAGTAAGCCTCAGTAAATAAGGTCATCTCCGCTGCCGCTTTGGCCAACGCTACAATCACAGCTGCTTTTTTCTTCAAAGCTCAGTCCGCCCACTGCCGCCGCATCCCTTGCGGATGGGGTAATGATGGTATTTTCATCAATATAGAGCGTCGTATCGCCGTTTGCCAGTGCCACCTCGACGTCTTTTAAGCTAATCAGTGTTTTCATACCGCCACATCCTTTCCTATTTTCCGACAGCCTCTTATAAGAGGGTTGGAATGAGCAAGTCGGATGGGGATGGAATCACTTCGGCATTTACAAGCAAGCCCTGTTCTTGCGCAATCGCAACACCGGCATCATTGCCGGCCTTTACTGCTGCGACATCACCGGTAAAGGTGAAGTACGCCTTTCCGCCTAAACCGTTGCCTAAGCGCAATTCAATTGCTTCTACTTCGGCAGCCTTCAACACCGCATCGGCACAAACGATCATGGTCGCCAAGGAGAAGGATTCAATAATCCCTACCGCCTGTACACGCTCGGGCATTGTTGCACCGGTGATTGCCGGGAACACGCCGGCATCCACATTTGGAATCAACAAGGAATCCACAAAAAACTCTTCTGCCATGCGTTCGCCAATTTGCACAGAGGCTTCAACCGCTGCCACATCGCCATATACAATTGCGATGTATTTGCCTGGGCAGGTGGGTGCCGCAGTGGCGATTTCTACATCAGAAATTTTTACCATCTGGTCAGCCACATAAATGCCTCTGGCAATACTGTTAAATTCAACCATTCCTATCGCCCGCATCTTACACGCTCCTTACTTCAATATAATCCTGGGTCACATCACTAACGGTGCCATCAATACTGGAATGAATGGCTGCGCCCAAGGCGTCCGCCGGAATTTGCCCAATCACTTGACCCTTCACGACATGCTCACCCACGCTTACACAAGGCATTGCCGGCGCACCAACGTGTTGACGGGTATAGATGCGTACCGTCTGTGGTACAACCGTTTCGTCACAAAGCGGTGCCGCCACATCAAAGGCGCTCAAGCCCAAACGTGCAATAAGACGCTTACTTGGTACCAGACGATACTTTCGAACGGCTCTGGCTTCGTAGGTGGACTTTTGTGGTTGATAACGCACACCCTTCTCCGCGAGGAGCCCCTTAAAATAGAGGTTCGCCATCTTTGGATGAAGCCCTGCCGGGCAAGAGAAGAGTTCACAAAGATTGCATTGGCAACACAGCTGGGCAAGGCTTTGATTTTCCACATCGCCAAACTGATAGTTTTGCGCCATCATCATCTTGTGTGGCTGCATGTTGTGCCCTAACAAAAAGCGTGGGCACAAATCGGTGCACATGCGACATTGCTCGCATGTCGCTTTATTGACACGCTTGGCTTGCTCTGGGCTAACACTTTTCTTTCTAATCAAGAAGTGATCCTTCGGCAAAATCACAAAGCCCTTATTTTTCTTTGTCACATAACCGTTTAAGTTTGCCATGACAGGTCCCATCATCGGACCACCGTCAATAACGGCATAATTGCTGAAATCTTCAATACCGCTTAATTTTAAAACATCAATAATCGGCGTCCCTACCGGCACCTTCACGGTCAAACGTCTTGGCACGTCACCGGCCACAGTGATGAATTTTTCGGTCACCGCTTGACCTTTGGAGGCTTTATATATATTAAGTGCTGTTTCAGAATTGACCACCACGCAGCCAACCATAATCGGAATACCGGTTTCGGGAACAACGCGCCCGGTGAGCTCATACACAAGTACCTGCTCATCGCCTGCCGGATAAATGTCCGGCAATTCGCCAACAGTAACATAATCAGAAAGGTTTAACGCCTGAATGCGTTCTCTCAATTTGCGAATCACTGCACCGTGCTTTTTCTTAATCCCGATGATGGCCTGCTTCGCTGCAATGACACGCCCTGCCAAAACAAACCCTTGAATGATTTCGTCGGCGTACACATCCATCAGTTGTTGGTCAACACGCAATAGCGGTTCACATTCCGCACCATTCATCAAAATAAATTCAGCTTGTGATGCGAGTTTTGCATGAGTAGGAAACCCCGCGCCCCCTGCGCCGATGATCCCGGCGTCTCTAATCTGCTGAATAAGTTCCATTTTCACACCTCGTTTTATTCAAACTGACAATCGTCATCAATAATACCGACAACCACCGCATCCACAGGAATCATATCATCGCCTAACATACGTCTGGCAGAGGAGCCTGTGGTGATGATGACACGGTCTCCAATCCCAGCACTGATGATGTCAACAACAATGATTTTTTTTCCGCTTTCGCTACCACCACCGATGATTTCCGCTTGCATGAGCTTGAAACCGTTTAAAGCCTCTGCTTTTCTTGTTGACCAAATATGATTGGTTAATACTGCTGTTAACATGGGTTGTATGCGCCTCCTTCCGTTGCAGCTCGAATTTTCTGCAACGCCGATTCGACGGATGCCGTGTCACCAAAAAGAGCCAAGAGCACCATATTTTGAGGACAGCTGCCTTTAATATCCTCTACGGTTACGCCCACAGCTTTTTCAGCAATATCAGAGGCCACAATCATGTCAATGATTTTACCTTGTACCAAACCAATGGCATCCATACATTCCGGCATCACGGTTTGATTGGAGCCTTTCCGTCTTAGAAGAATATCGATGGTCCCTTTTGAAGGAGACTTGATGATTCTAATATCCATCACGCCCTCCTTACGCCATTTCGGATTCACAGCTCAAGGCAATGCCTAATGGAGTGACAAACATCGGGTTGTGTGGCTTGTGGGTACGAATCCCTGTCTTCTTTTCAATCATGGTTTCAATGCCACTGAAGCAACAGGTCCCGCCAACCAAAGAAATATCATCCACCTGATGCCCCTCAATGTGGGCAGAAATAATTGAGGAAACCTTATCAATCACCGGTTTTAAGACCGGTGTCAGTTCCTTGTGATGACGCGCATCACGTTTATAGGCTTCCGCTTCTTCAAAGGATTTCCCGTAAGCACCGGCTACCACCAAGGAAAAATGCGTGCCACCG
>USCP01000186.1 GCA_900553245.1 uncultured Peptococcaceae bacterium | reverse complement strand
AACATTTCATTACGCATGCGTTCCATGGTGCGTTGGGCGATGACCGCCATGATCCAGCTGTAAGCAAGGGTAGAAAGCACCCCTGCCCCGAGGAGCAGGCACATTCTGCCGATGGCCCCCAAAAGCCCCATGAAATCCGGATTGGCCACGCCAATCATCGGCGTGATATAGTCGTCAATCAGGGTGCGCAAGAAGAGAGAGGAAGCGGCGCTGGCGATGGCGCTGACAAGCACCAAGACCACAACCACCCAAAGCAGGGGTTTGTAGGCGCCGAAGTAGTTTAAAAGACGTTTTAGGGTTTTCGTATCAAGACTTTTTGTGCCGCCCATGTGTCCGTGTCCATGTCCACTCATTCTTCTAAGCCTCCCTTCTGTTGAGATTCATATACATCGCGGTAAATATCGCATTCCTCTAAGAGGTGTGCGTGGTCTCCGGTGGCCACCACATGCCCGTCATCTAAGACGACGATAATGTCGGCGTGGGCCAAGGAGCTCACACGTTGGGCAATGATAATCTTAGTGGTCGTTGGAATGTATTCCTTGAGGCCTGCTTGAATCATTGCATCGGTGCGGGTATCGACGGCACTGGTAGAGTCATCCAGGATGAGAATCTTCGGCTTTTTGAGAAGCGCGCGAGCAATGCAAAGGCGTTGCTTTTGCCCACCGCTGACGTTACTGCCGCCTTGGTCAATGTGGGTATTGTAGCCATCGGGCATTTGGTCGATGAATTCATCGGCACAAGCGAGATGGCAGACATGCTTGATTTCTTCATCAGTGGCGTTTTCGTTGCCCCAGCGAAGGTTGTCTGCAATGGTACCGCTAAAGAGCTCGTTTTTCTGCAAGACCATCGCCACGGCACCGCGCAATGCATCGAGGTCGTAGTCACGCACGTCCACACCGCCCACCTTGACGGCACCGCCGGTGACGTCGTAGAGGCGCGGAATGAGCTGCACGAGGCTACTCTTGGCAGAGCCGGTCGCCCCCAAAATTCCCACGGTGCTGCCTGTTGGGAAAACAAGGTTGATGTCATTCAAGACCTTGCCGGCACTGTCTTCATCCTTGTATTGGAAGTCTACATGCTCAAAGCGCACTTCGCCGTCACGCACATCGGTGACCGGATGGTCAGGGTTGTGAATGGTGGAGGTTTCGTCAAGAATTTCCGCAATACGGCGGGCAGACGCGCTGGCAATGAGAATCATGACAAAGACCATAGAGAGCATCATCATGCTCATGAGAATTTGCATGGCGTAGGTAAAGAGGGCCGTGAGGGCACCGGTGGTAAGCCCCATCGCCGCATTGTTGCCACTGGCGACGATGGCCTTGGCCCCAAACCAGCTGATGAGCATCATTGCCGCATACATGCTGGTTTGCATGATTGGCCCGTTTAGGGCAACAATACATTCAACCTTCACATAGAGCTTACGAATGATGGCACTGATCACATTAAACTTGTGCATCTCGTGGGCTTCTTGGTTGAAGGATTTGACCACACGGATGCCGCGCACGTCTTCCTGTACGACGTTGTTGAGCTTGTCGTAGTTGGCAAAGACTTCATTAAAGATGGGGTAGGCAAAGTAGATGATGATCCCCAAGCCCGCTGCCAAAAACGGTGTAATCGCCAAAAACATCATGGAAATTTCGCGGTCGATGCTAAAGGCGGCAATGATGGCGAAAATCATCATCATTGGTGCACGCACCGCCATACGAATGACCATGTTGTAGGAATTGCGAATATTGGTAACGTCGGTGGTCAGGCGCGTCACAATGGATGCTGTCGAAAATTTGTCGATGTTGGCAAAAGAATACGTCTGCACATTTTTGAACATGTCGTGGCGCAAATTGGTGGCAAACCCAGCAGAGGCCGCCGCCCCTTTGTAGGAAGCAGCCACCCCGGTAAGCACTTGCATGCCGGCAAAGACAGCCAAGAGGGCGATGTAGAACCACACCTGCTTCATATTGCCTGCTTCGATGCCCTTGTCAATCAAGGATGCCATCCAAATCGGAATGACGATTTCAAAGAGCGCCTCAATGCCGCCGTAGAAGATGGTCAAAAACGTGGTTTTTTTGTACTCTCTCACACTTGAGAGAATCGTTTTGAGCATTGAATCCCTTCCTTTCTCTTATTGTCGTAAAACTGCTATTTTTTGGGGGCAAAGACAAGAAAAGACCTCTATGAAAGAGGTCGTACAAAATCAATAATTGCCGGGCTTTGCCCCTGCCCGTGGTGAGCATCTATTATTGTAAAAGAATAAAAAATAAGCGTCAACGGCTCTTTTCCAAAAATTCGCCGTCAGCTTTTACAGTTTTGGTTACAGCCGGATTGTGCCATTCTTGGCGGAAAAAATCCGCCGTCTGGTAGTAAAATTGGCACTTGGCGCGGTCACCGGCGGCGTAGCAGGCCGACGCGCGCGGCACTTCCACGGTGGCGCGAAGCTCTCCGCCCAAGCCTTCTAGGGTGCGGCGGCTCGGCACATTGTCCGGGTCGCAGGTAATGATGCATTCCTCCAAGCCCAATTCACCGGCGAAATGCAAGAGCAACCGCGACGCCTTAGCGGCATAATGGTGGCCACGGTACGGCGTATGCACGCGATAACCGATGTGGCCCGCATACAAAAGCTCCTCGTGCCAGCCCACGCGCAGATCACAGCGACCGAGCTCTAAGCGCATTTCTTGCGCATCCACAATACTAAAGAAATAGCTGGGAAGCCCACCCACATACGCCGACCCCCACTGATACTGACGCAACAACAAGCGAATTTCTCCATCACACAAATGGGTCGTATCCTGTGCGCGCAACGGATGCAACAGATTCTTAAAAAATGCCATGACAAGCTCCCCTCCTTTACATATATGCCCCATTTTACCATAGGGCTCAATCTGCCACAAACAGATAAAATAAAAAATGACAATTTGCCCATCCTCTTGTCACCCCGAACAAGCCATGTTATAATAAAACGGTAAAATAATCTTGAAAGGGGTATGGAAAATGTCCAAACACATTAAAACCATCAGCGCACAAAAGCTTCAAAAAACTTTGAAGACTGGCGGTTGCGG
>USCP01000185.1 GCA_900553245.1 uncultured Peptococcaceae bacterium | reverse complement strand
TGAAAACACCGGCACGGTACAGTAGCATCAGTGATATTGAAACCAAAGAACGTGCACACACTAACGTGAGCACGTTCTTTTTTGTTGTAAGCGTGTGGTTGTTTTTGTGTTTTTGCGGTTAAAAACACAAAAATCCACACGAGGTGTATTTTATGGTTGACAATGGCGTGGTAAGCGTACTATACTTTGAACATACACTTAAACCGTTGAAGCGGAGATAACGGCAATGATGCCTGTACAGAGAACCCGTGTTGCTGAGAGTCGGGTGAGAAACACATTGTCAAATGGACCGCCGAGGGTGCAGTCAAATGGGCGCAGGCCCAGAGTATTCTGCAACGTGTGGGCATACGTTAGTTGCCAGGGGTATGTTGGTATCCTACAAAGCGCACGGGCTTGCCCGTGAATCAAGGTGGCACCGCGGATAGTGTCTAATTATTAGAATCTATTCGTCCTTGGCAGAGAAGACATCTCTGTTAAGGGCGTTTTTTTATTGGCTTATAAGCGCTTTTAACGTGAGATTCACGCTAAAAGCGCTTTTTTTCTATATGGGGGAGGACGATGACATGTTAAGAAAACGATGGTGGCGTCACTAGCACACAATCAGATCTCACCAATATCTATATACACATCACGATCAATCAATTGGAGGAAAATAAAATGAAAATGAACAATGTCGATTTCGAAACCTATTTCAAGAACTATCCGGATGCAAATGGCTATTTTGGCAAGTACGGCGGTGTGTACACCTCTCCTGAGCTTCAAGAAGCCATGGTAGAAATTACCGAAGCCTACCAAACCATCTGCAAATCCAGAAAGTTTATCAACGAATTGCGCTTGATCCGCAAGGAATTCCAAGGTCGTCCAACTCCAATCACTCATTTGGCGCGTCTTTCCGATAAAATTGGCACCGGCGTTCAGCTCTACGCAAAGCGCGAAGATTTGAACCACACCGGCGCACATAAATTGAACCACTGCATGGGTGAAGTGTTGCTCGCAAAATATATGGGCAAGAAAAAAGTCATTGCTGAAACCGGCGCAGGCCAACACGGTGTGGCACTTGCTACCGCAGCGGCTTACTTCGGCCTCGAATGTGACATCTACATGGGTGCGGTTGACATTAAAAAGCAAGCACCAAACGTGGCACGTATGAAAATCTTGGGCGCAAACGTCATCGAAGTAACCGAAGGCTTGCAAACCCTCAAAGAAGCCGTTGACGCAGCATTTGACGCCTACATCAACGAATACAAGGATGCCATCTACTGCATCGGCTCTGTCCTCGGGCCACATCCATTCCCAATGATGGTGCGTGACTTCCAAAGCGTCATCGGGATTGAAGCAAGAGAACAATTCCTTGAAATGACCGGTGAACTCCCTGACGCGGTTGTTGCTTGTGTCGGGTGCGGTTCCAACGCGATGGGGACCTTCGCAGGCTTCCTCAATGACCCAGTAGACATCTACGGGATTGAACCACTCGGTCGCGGGCCACAACTCGGTGACCACGCAGCCAGCCTCAAGTACGGGGAAGAAGGTGTTATGCACGGTTTCAATAGCATCATGCTTAAGGATGAAAACGGCGAACCGGCACCTGTTTACTCCGTAGCCAGCGGCTTGGACTACCCTTCCAGCGGTCCTGAACACGCTTTCTTGCACGACCTTGGTCGTGTAAAATACGATGTCATCGACGACAACGAAACCATTGAAGCCTTCTTTGAACTTTCCAGAATGGAAGGGATTATCCCAGCCATCGAAAGTGCGCACGCAGTGGCTTATGGCATGAAGCTTGCTAAGACCATGGGCAAAGGCTCTGTGCTCATTACCCTCTCCGGCCGTGGTGACAAGGATATGGACTACATCATCGAAAACTACGGTATTCCTGAAAAGAAATAATCATCAGCTTTCTCAAAACGTCGACGCTTTTGCGTCGGCGTTTTTTGTTGTAAAGGCGGAGAAAGATTTTATAAAAGAAAGGGTTAAATTTCCATGCAAGGGGTGGGCTTTGTTGCTATAATGGAAGCATCATGGTAGCTCACGATGACGTGTGCGGAAAGGATGTACCAGCAATGAGTTATGTAGTTGCATTAGATATAGGAACCACCAGCAGTCGTGCCATTGCCTTTGACCACGAACAAAACGTGGTGGGCATGCGCCAACAGGAAATCGACCAATACTATCCACAGGCAGGGTGGGTAGAGCAGGACCCGATGGGGCTTTGGGCGTCTTCCTTTGGGGTGCTGCAAGAACTCTTAGCGGTGAAAAATATTCATCCCAAGGATATTGCTTCCATTGGGATTACCAACCAACGCGAAACCACCATCGTGTGGGAAAAGGACACCGGCAGACCGGTCTACAACGCCATTGTATGGCAGTGTCGTCGTACCGCCGATGTGTGCGAGCAAATGAAAAAAGATGGCTGGGAAGGGCGAATTCTTGAAAAAACCGGCCTTGTCATTGACGCTTATTTTTCTGGGACCAAGCTCGCCTGGATTCTCGATAAGGTCGACCCGGACCGCAGCCGTGCGAAAGCCGGAGAGCTCCTTTTTGGCACCGTGGATACTTGGATTTTATGGAAACTCACAGAGGGCAAGGTGCACGCGACCGACTATACCAATGCCTCTCGTACCATGCTTTTTAATATCAATACCTTAGAATGGGATGACGAGCTTTTAGATGCGCTCAATATCCCGCGCTGTATGTTGCCGGAGGTGCATCCTTCCGGTTACAACTATGGCACTGCTTCCATCGGCGCGGCGCATGTGGATGTGCCGATTGCAGGGATTGCCGGTGACCAACAAGCGGCTCTTTATGGGCAGCTTTGCTGGAACGACGGCGAAGCCAAGAACACCTATGGCACCGGCTGCTTCTTACTCATGAACATCGGTAAGGAAGCAAAAAAAAGTACCCATGGCCTTGTTACCACCATCGCTGCAGGGCATGATGCTCGTCCGGACTATGCTTTGGAAGGCTCCATCTTTGTTGGTGGTGCGGTGATTCAATGGCTCCGCGATGAAATGCGTTTCATTGAAGAATCCTCCGACAGTGAATTTTTTGCAGAAAAACTCGAA
>USCP01000184.1 GCA_900553245.1 uncultured Peptococcaceae bacterium | reverse complement strand
CACAAAGAGCCCCCCTGCCACCGGCCACACGAGCCAGGTACGTTCCCAGTCATCCGTCCAAAAGCTCCAGAAAAGATAAATCCCGGTGGTCACGCCCCAGAAAATCATCAACAGCGGGCCATTGCGCTTGCTTTCTTCTTTCTTGGCACGGGTGTAATCCCCTTCCTCCAAAAGACGCTGATAACCACCGTTTAGAGTGCAGGTTTCCACCAATAAATAAACCCCTACCGCCACCATCGCCAAGGTCGCCAAGAGCCCATAAACCGGTCCCATCAACGCCCCTTGTTCTTCAAAGACGGCCGATACAAATAGCGGTACCGCGGCCAAAATGCACAGCGCCGTTCCCGCAATCAAGCGCGTTGTATGACGCTTCACCATGGCACCGTAACGTTTTCGCACCACCCCTTCTACCCCGTAAGCGAGCTCAATCGCTTCCTTATCAAGGTAATCATAACGTTCAAGGGGACGCCCATAGCGTAAAAAGAGCGCCACCGCTCCCACCACAACAAGGAGCAACACCGGTAAGCCCACCGCCATCGCCACCGCTTCACTCACACGATACCCGCCCTCAACATCCGACAAGGCGCCTAAATAAATAAGGAGCATCGGCGAAAGGATGCACAGGCTCACACCAAGCGCTATTTTCGGCGCCGCCTGGGCCTGTAACGTCAAGAAGGCATCCGCCTCCTCCATCGACACCGTGCGCACCGCTGCATCCGCTTCCGGTGCTTGGTCCACTGCCACCGGCGCATCGCTCAACTCATCCTTGAGTAAAAAGTCGGTGCTCACATTAAAGAGCGCACTGAGCTTGAGAATTTTGTCCAAATCCGGAATCGACTGCCCACTCTCCCACTTGCTCACACTCTGACGGGACACCCCCATCTGCGCAGCAAGCTCCTCCTGGGACCAACCACTTTTCTTTCGCAACTGAATAATTTTATCTGCTAGGATCATCACAATCCCTCCTCACTTTTTTCATAAGGGACGTCCGTTTTTGTACTCTTATCATAGCAAAAACCCCTACGCTACTCCACCAAGTCCTCTTAGAAATTTGTCAACCGGCGGTTGCAATCCCTTCACAGCGCGGAAAAATCGTCTTAAAAAAACAGTCCTGAAAAATTGATGCCCCTCATCATCCTCCGAGCAACGACAGCACCGACAACAGTCGTCACCGCTTTTCCATACAAAAATTTCTCCAAATAAAAAAATCGCCCTCCCAAAGGGAAGGCGATGCATCGCTTTATTTGAAACGTTTTCTTAAGCAAAAAAGATAAGTCACACAGCACAGACCGGAAAGCGCCGCGCATACAAGGCCACGACGATTGCCGTTGCGGCGATAGCGCATGACACCCACCACTGCCGATGTCACAAAGGAAAGGCTTAAAAAGACAACTGCCAAAATGACATTGCCGCTTGTCACTGCAACCAACGCAGCCACCGCAAAAATCAAAGCAAGAACTGCCACGCCTAAATCACAAAAATTTTTTTCCATCATTATTCTCCTTTTACGCGATAAACAAGCTCGCCACAAATACCGTGCACAGGCCAAAGAGCACAAGGGCCAAAATGAGTTGACTCAATTTGCGGGTGGCGCGATATTGAGCGAGGGTGGTGCCCCCATTGATCAGGGAAGCCACAATAATCCCCCAGGTGATCAAGAGCTGGTTGCCTTTAACCATGCCAAAAAGAGCAACCACCAAGGCAATCATTGAAACAAGCTGTAACCCAAGACGAATATACAAGGTTTTTTGTTCATCCATGTCACGACACCCCCCTCCTGTGACGCGTGTCACTGATTTCTATAACAAGCGATTTAAAAGAATACACATGCACCCGATCAGCCAAAGCACCGTAAGCACAGGAATGACGAGGTGCACCTTTTTGCGGGTGTGCCACCATTCGAGGGCTTCCGCCACCGATGTTGTCAAAAGAGCCACGACAACGCCGCTCCAAAGCAGCTTGTCCCAGTCCGCTACATAGCCAATGAGCCAACAAAGAGCACAGGCGGCATACACATATAGGCCCCATTTTGCAAACCATTTTTCCATGTTGGGCCCTCCCTTGCGCAAAGCACACACTCCGGATTAGAACAACAGCATACAGAAAGCTGTCACAGCAGCCGGAATAATGAGATGACGCAATTTATTGGTTCTGAGGTATTCCAAAACTTCGGTCGCAACCAAAATAATCACCGCAAAAGCGATGCAGGTCGTGGACAAAAGACTTTGCTGAGTAAAAAAGCCTACCATCCAGCCGATTGCACAAAGTGCAAAAAGGACAAAGCCCACTTTATAGAGTTTTTCCATTCAACCACCTCCCGAATATCTCTCATCTATTTATTTTCATCTTTAGTATAACTTCCTTGCGCGCTCGGCGCAAGCCACACAAGCCTTGCAATGGGGTGGGGCTTGGCTTAAAATAATAATTGCTCGATAGTATTGAACAAAGGAGGCCTTGCCTTGAATCCAGCCTTTTTAGATCCCAGTGCTTTAGCACCCTTTGCCGAGGCACTAGAAGCGGTGCAGCGCACCCATCCCTTGGTGGACTGTATCACCAATATTGTCACAGTAGGCGATGTCGCCAACGGGCTACTCGCCATTGACGCACGTCCGGTGATGGCAAGCGCTCCGGAGGAAATTGAATATATTGTAGCCGGTGCCAATGCCATGCTTTGTAATCTCGGCGCCACCGCCGGCGACCAACGCGAAGCCATGCTCAAGGGCAGTGCCCACGCGCACGCCTTAGGAAAACCGGTGGTCATTGACCCGGTAGGCATTGGCGCTTCACCCTTGCGTCACCAACACATGCACGCACTTCTGGATACCGCACCGATTGCAGCCATTCGTGGCAATATCAGCGAAATCAAGGCCCTTGCCGGCCTTTCTACCGACGCCGGCGGTGTCGATGCATCCAGTGCAGACCTCGAAGACCCTCACGGCTTTGAAGCAGCGATTGCACTCGCCCAAGCCTTGGCACGCCGCCACCAAACCATCATCGGCATCAGTGGGCCACGCGATATTGTAAGCGACGGCAACCGCACCTTTATTGTCAACGGCGGCAATGAGATGATGACCCGCGTCACCGGCAGCGGCTGCACCCT
>USCP01000183.1 GCA_900553245.1 uncultured Peptococcaceae bacterium | reverse complement strand
ATGTCCGCCGTTTCCATGAGGCCGGTAAAGCCACCGGCAAACTCATGGCCGTAAACGGAGCGTATACGCACAGCGGCACATTCCTTGGTTTCACCCACAATACGCCCACCGTGGTTGTAGCCCACATAGCCGCCAGCCATCCCGCGAGAAAGATCGGTATCCGTCGCCCCTTGGGCACGCACCCCGCCACCGTAAGGCACGCAGGTGGTGGAGGAATCCTCCACAATTGGGATAAAACTATTGACCAGACTCGCCACCGCTTCCTGCACATTGAGGAGTCCACCCAAGGCACCGGTGTCTTGAATAACGGACGCCACATTCCCCGGCTCCATCATCCCGGCATAACCACCAGCGGTTTCTTGACCGATGATGTAGTTGAAATTATTGACGTTGCTATTGGTCATTTGGGAGCCGGAACTGCGGCCGACAAAGCCGCCGGCCATCCCACGAACGATGGCCTTTTGATCGGTCCCATTCGCACGTACAGAGAACCCGCCCGGCGCACCGTATACATCGGAATCAGTAATTTTGGTCTCCACGGCATCCACAGCAGAAAGGATATTAGTGAGCTGGACGGCATCTCCCAAAAGGGACAGGCCACCACCCACGCTTGCTGCGGAATCAATGTCCGCACTGCCCACGTAGCCACCGGCGTATTTTCCGGCGGTGACAGCGTAGACAGATTGGGTATCATCAAAATAGCTGTCGCCGTTCTTTGATTCCAGCCCATCTGTTGGTGGTGTCACTGTGGTCGAACGCAGACTCTTGACATCCGAACGATTGACACGCGCTCCACTCATGGCACCGGCATCGCCGGCCACGCTGTCCTTGGCGGTGGCCTTAACGGTGTAACCGTCCACTTTAGTAGTATCACCATTCGCTTCCACGCCATACACCCCAGCATCGTTGATCGTTGGGATGTAAACGCTCAAGACGTTGAGCAGCTGTCCAAGATTCAATGAAAGAATCCCATTTAAAAGCTGCAAGCCATCGGATTCCGCTACTGCACCGGCTTCCACTTGCCCGGCAAAGCCACCGGCATAATCGCGCCCTTCCACTGCTTCGAGGCCATCCACGCAATAGGTCTTTTCAGTAACCTTTGGCGCAGTGGCATCCTTTTGCGGTGTTGTGGCATCGGTTTGATCGGATTCGCTCGACGGTTTACTTGGTGTACTGTTCGTTGTTGTTTTTTGTTTCTCGCTCGGTGTAGCCTTTGCATCCTTGCTCACAGACGCGTCCGCCGACTGTTGGTCGTTTGGTGTTGATTCCGGGGTTGACGTTTCGGGATTTGTCGGTGTTGATGGCTTGATACCATTGATTTCACCGCTTTGCATCCAACCCACAAAACCACCGGCCACGTCGGCCTCCACCTGTGGCGTAGCCAGCTTTGTCACAGGCTTCGTTTGAGCAGCCGCATCGTTGCTTGTGCCCTCTTCCTTCGAGGAGGAGGATGCATTGCTTTCCGTTTGCTCTTTAGATGGTGGTGTAGCTTCTCCATCATTTGTCGCTTCACCCTTGTCCTGCTTGGCTGTTGGTTTTTCGTCAGATTCTTGTGTGGCCTCTTGCTCACCACTCACCTTACTTTGAGGCGTTTGCGCTTCGCCGGCTGCATCACCATTGGCATCGCCTGTAGTCGGTGCCTTTTGATTGTTGCTCACAAAGTGCACCTTGCATACATTATACGTTGGTAGCAAATATGGCACTGCACCGAGCAAGGAATCAATATTCACAATCCCGTCCAAGGTTAAGCTGCCATCATCGTTTTCATTCGCCAATCCGGCCAAACCACCTGTATGAGAGCGACCGATGAAACCACCAGCATAGCTTTTTTTAGTGGCATTTTGACTATTCGCAGTAACCGATTGCAGATTGGAAACCACACAATCGGTCATATCCACCCCTTCGGCTTCTGAAACAAAGCCCCCAGCACAGATGGATTCGCCGTCGGTGCCTTCCGCATTGCCATTTGAATGTACCGTTAAACCATTATCCGGCCCTTGGAGGTGCACATCATGCACATTGACCGCTACCCCCTGAGCAAGAGAGAGAATATTGTCGACCTTGACTAAGCCCAACCCGAGCAAGTCTAGCCCTTTTTCATTGGCAAGCCCACCGGTACCGGCACGGCCAATCACCCCACCGGCATAGTTACCGGCTTCAACCGCAGAAAGGCCCTTGATTTGAATGTTGTCTAACTCGCCGCCGACCATCAGCCCAATGCCACCGGCAGCCGCCTTATGGGTGGCTTGGACATACCATTTATCCCCTTCCACAGTGGTATATTGGAAGAAAGGCCCCAAATATTTCCCAATACCTAAAGTATTATTGAGCACCCCGATTGGGTTCGCCGTTGACACCATACCTGCAATCCCACCGGCATAGTTGTCAGCCTCTACAGATTGCACCTTTGTGCCACGGCTCGCCGCAGCGGCAGAGGTGGCATCCGCATCCACCTGCACCCCATCCCCGGCACCAATCAAGCCACCGGCATAGTCCTTGGAGGCAGTAACGGCAAGCGACTGACCTTCCACATGACATTGTGTTAACTCGGATGGCTTGTTCCCTGTGATAGAAAGCAATACATCCATATCGGAACTACCGCTAGTCAAACCAGCCAACAAACCACCTACACTAGATAGTAACGTATTATTTTTGGCGTCATTCTCGCCAATGGTGGTACCATAGCCAATCGTTGCACGCCCGGCAAAGCCGCCGGCATAGTTATTGGCGCTAACATCGTTTAAGCCATATACCGCACAATTCGAGCTTGTACTGCAGTTCATCGCCCCATTAAAGCCACCGGCATAATTACCGTTTTTTCCTTTGGTATCTGCCACTGCTTCAATGCGTAGTTGATTGCCTTGAACGGTACAATCGGTTTGCGTCGAGCGAATATCAAAATCAACCAATTCCACCCCGACAAGATCAGACAACGCCCCCACAATATTATCGTCACGAGTGATACCGGCAAAGCCCCCGGCACCGTTTAATGCTTGTACTTTGCTAAGACCGGACACATTGCAATTCTTCATTTCTGAAGAAAGCTGTGCCCCGATAAAGCCACCATTGTATTTTTCTGTTGGGCTGCCAATGGCAGCGCCCTCTTTTAGTGCCACAGAGCAATCCGAAAGCATCGGT
>USCP01000182.1 GCA_900553245.1 uncultured Peptococcaceae bacterium | reverse complement strand
GGGTTGTCGGGATTTTGCGTGGGGGCGAAGGGCCGGTGGTGGCGTTACGCTTCGATTTGGATGCCTTACCCTTGGCAGAATCC
Organism: uncultured Peptococcaceae bacterium; assembly: GCA_900553245.1. GTDB lineage: Bacteria > Bacillota > Peptococcia > Peptococcales > Peptococcaceae > UMGS1590. The sequence goes on along the minus strand of USCP01000182.1, from coordinate 3,065 downwards.
GATGCCGATGATCATGTCCCGGTGCGAGAGGGATTCGCCTCTACTTGGCAGGGTACCATGCACGCCTGTGGCCACGATGGCCATACCGCCATTGGCTTAGGCGTGGCGAAGCTTCTCGCGACCCACCGCACGCAGCTTCGCGGCACCGTTAAATTTCTCTTTCAGCCCGCCGAAGAAGGCGTGCGCGGTGCCGATGCGATGATACGCAAAGGCCATCTGGATGATGTGGACGTGCTATTGGGCGCCCATATCCAAAGCAATGCCACCTTTAACGGCAAACTCATTCCAAGCGCCAGCGGCGCCCTTGCCACCACCAAGCTGGATGTGCATTTACATGGCCGCGCTTCCCACGCCGGTAGTGCTCCGGAAGAAGGGCACAACGTCATGCGCGGTGTGGCAGCCATCATTCAAGGGCTCTACGGCATTCCACGCCATAGCGCCGGCGCCTCCCGCGTGAACGTTGGCACCGTGCATGCAGGCAGTGGACGCAACGTAGTCGCCGACGACGCCATGATGGAAATGGAAGTGCGCGGTGCCACCACAGCAATCAACGCTTACATGGAAGACTACGCACGTCGCATCGTGGAAGGGGCGTGCTTAATGCACGACCTGCACTACGAAATTGATGTGCGTGGCACTGCAGCTTCCTTGGAAAGCAGCCCGACCTTGGTGCAAAAAATTCGCGAGGTGGTACAAGCCACCATGCCACCGGATACCCTCTCCGACACAGCGGAGCAAGTGCTTGTTGACAGCGAGGACATCTCATTGATGATGGCTCGCGTCCAAGCCCATGGCGGTCAAGCCGCCTTTATGCGCCTCCTCACCGACCTCAAAGATGTGCCCCATGCCCACTGCTTTGACTTTAATGAAGCGGTCATCGAAACCGGCATCACCGTCTTTTCCTTAGTAACGGTAGCGCTCCTTCAATAAAGAATCCCTATCTCATACATATTTGTCCCCACTTGGTACACTTTTGATATATGATAAGGACACAGAAACAACTCGGGAGGGCTTAAAAATGAACAATGAACCCATTCAAGCCGACTTTGAAGCCATGACCTTTGACGCCTTAGAATACATGCAACAAGCCAGTGCCACCAATACCTTGGCAAACGGCGTTTGTGCGGAATCCTTCGCATGGGAAGCCAGGCAGCAACGATGGGGTGTCAACGCAGCCTATGAAGTTCTTCAAACAGACGACGAATAAACACCTTTTGTGAATAATAATGTCCGTCGTTTGTGGCTATTTGTGCATTTATGAACTACTGTAATCTCATTGATTAAAAATACTCATTTGTACCAGCCTCTTGATGCTCTGCACCTGGCTTGCATGGCCAAGGGGGGTATGCTAAAATCAAAGCAAGATGATAAAGGCGGGCATATTATGCTCGCCAACGCGTAGATACATGTTTTTACTGGGGAGGAACTACTATGAAACAATTAAACGAAAAAGTTGCTATTGTAACCGGTGCCGGCCAAGGCATTGGCAAGGGCATCGCGCTTTGCTTGGCAAAACGTGGTGTAAAAATCGTTGCCACCGGCCGTCGCTTAGAACCAATCCAACAAACCATCCAAGAAATCAAAGAACTGGGTGGCGATGGTTTGGCGCTCACCTGTGACTCCGGTAACCCTGCTTGCGTCGCAGCTGTTGTTCAAGAAACCGTGGACACCTTTGGCTCCATCGACATCGTTGTCAACAACGGCCAAGCCATCGTGCCATCCGCACCGGTAGAAGACACCACCTACGAAAGCATGCTCAAAGCATGGCAAAGTGGTGTCATCGGCTCCCTCAACTATATGCAAGCTGCATTCCCATACATGAAAGAACAACACGAAGGACGCATCATTAACTTTGCATCCGCAACCGGTATGTTCGGGATTGCCGGACAACTCGCTTACGGCTCCAACAAAGAAGCCCTTCGCGGTCTTACCAAAATTGCCGCAAAAGAATGGGGCCAATACGGCATCTGTGTGAATATCGTACTTCCAGGTGCAGAATCCCCTGCAGCCAAAGAATGGGCGAAGAAATTCCCTGAAGAATACGAAAAACAAGTCAACCTCAACCCAATGAAGCGCTTCGGCGATCCTGAAAACGACATCGCACCAGTTGTCGCCTTCCTCGCAGGCCCAGACTCCTGCTACTTCTCCGGCCAAAGCGTCATCGTAGACGGCGCAAACTCCATCATGCCATAAGGGTAGGCGTAAAAATAGCATAGATTATCAGAAAGAGCAGCCAAGCAACGATGTGTGACTGCTCTTTTTGTGTATAATGGAGATAGAATGTTAATGAGTGGGTGAATATTATGGCACATGGAAAGTTGATTGAGTTGTTTCTTGTGAATGGAACAGTAGATAGCTTAGTGACGGCAGAACTATCAAATTGGAATGGGAAAGCCATTAAAATTCCTCGTATTGAAGTGTCTGCTTGTCAGCGTGATGATATTGCACAAGCTGGTGTGTATTTTTTGTTTTGTAAGGAAGATGATGGTTCTGATTCCGTTTATATTGGTGAAGCGGAAAATGTCAAAGAGCGGTTGATACAACATTTACGGGATTACCAAGCTGAAAAAGAAATGTATTATTGGAATACCGCAGTGCTTTTTATCGGAAATGATCTTAATAAGGCATCTATTCGTTATCTTGAAAATCGTTTTGTGGAGATTGCAAGAAATAGTAAACGCTATGTGGTTTTAACAAAAAATACCTATAAAAACACAGTAATGAAAGAATCTCAGATTGATGTGATGGAAGAATTTATTGATAATGTGAGAGTGCTAATTAATGCATTGGGGTATAAGGTATTAGAACCATTGGTTCTGGCAGATAAAGTGAATGATAACGATTCGGAAAAAATTCTATATATGAATACTTCAACAGTAAATGCTAGTGGTAAGGTTACGCCTGAAGGTTTTGTGGTTTTTGCAGGTAGTAAGCTAAGTGAAACCATAACAACTTCGTTAGCTGCGGGATTCGCTAAAACACGAGAAAAACTTATTGAAGAAGGGAAAATAAAAGGTTCATCACGGATTTCGGTTGGAATTCATACCTTCGGTAACGATAGATAC
>USCP01000181.1 GCA_900553245.1 uncultured Peptococcaceae bacterium | reverse complement strand
AAGGTATCTATCGTTACCGAAGGTATGAATTCCAACCGAAATCCGTGATGAACCAAAAATAATCAGTTATAAAAAAACACAGTGAGCATCGCTTCTCACTGTGTTTTTATTATGGCTTAACATTAAAATCGCTGACAATTTTTTGCGATACCCCTAATAGGCAGCGCTTGAGCAATACAGAAAAATCTTTCGCTGGCATGCAATCCTTTTCAGACAGCCAACGTTTAATCGCACATACAAAAGCATCGGTGTAAAAGTTTACGTAAAACTCAATTTCTAACGCCTCAGTCGATATTCCTGCCAAATCCTCTGTCAAAATTGTCATTGCAATGGCATGAAAATAATCGGAGAAGGAATTTTGCCCGTCCACTTGGAAGGTCTTGCGATAAAAATCACGGTTGTCGTAAAAATACTCGCAAAGCTCCTCTAACAAGTTCCAACCGGACTCATAGTCCTTGTGACGTACCACGGCGAGAAATTCGGTATTATAAATCCAGTTCACCAAATCATATTTATCTTTAAAATGATAGTAAAAGCTCTTGCGGTTCATATCGCATCTTGTGCAAATATCACTCACACTGATTCGTGCAAAAGGCTTTTCATTCATAAGCTCCTTAAGCGCAGATGCCAAGGCGCGTTTTGTAATATTTGAATCTGCCACTCCATCCACCTCCCCGAATGGTTAGATAATTCATCATACCACAAATAAAGTATATGACTCAATATAGAATAAAAATCTCCATAAATCCTACACAATTGAATGTGTAATAAAAAACGGTTGCTTCAATCCATCGATTGAAGCAACCGTTTTAACTTTTAAGCGATTAGCCTTGGGTGTAACGAGAAAGGAATTGTTTGGTGCGTTCTTCCTGTGGATGGTTGATAACCTGCTTAGCATCCCCTTGTTCCACAATCACGCCCTTATCCATGAAAACGATTTGGTCAGCCACATCATGGGCAAATGCCATTTCATGGGTAACGATAATCATGGTGGTCTTCTTATCCGCAAGCCCGCGAATAACCTTCAACACTTCGCCGGTAAGCTCAGGGTCAAGGGCAGAGGTTGGTTCGTCAAAGCAGAGAATATCCGGTTCAAGAGCCAAGGCTCGTGCGATTGCCACACGTTGTTGCTGACCGCCGGAAAGCTCATGTGGATAGTGATCCATACGGTCGGCAAGCCCCATTTGGGTCAAAAGCGCCTTACCATGTTCTTCGATTTCAGCAAGGATTTCCTTCTTATTTTGTTTATAGTCTGAACGTTCCTTGGCTAAAAGCTGTTCACTCAACATGACATTTTGAAGCGCCGTATATTGTGGAAAGAGATTAAAGGATTGGAAAACCAAACCAAAGTGCAGGCGCTTTTTGCGCAAATCCTTTTCATGCTCCTTGGCAGATTGCGCAGCGTCAAATAAGGTTTCGCCACGCACGGTAATGGTCCCGTTGTCCGGTGTTTCCAAAAAGTTTAAGCAACGCAAAAGGGTGGTTTTCCCAGAACCGGAGGAACCGATGACTGCAAGCGTGCTCCCTTCTTCCAAAGAAAAGCTCACGTCTTTTAACACCTTGGTCGCACCAAAATGCTTTTCGATATTTTTTACTTCTAAAATCGCCATTGATGCTCTCCTTTTTATCTAAAATATTCCAATCTACGTTCAATGTAGTTGAACAAGAGGGTTAAAATCCCAACAAACAATAAGTAAAATACCGCAGTGTAGAAAAGCGGCCAAATAATCCCAGCTGCCTTAATATACGCATAGCCGGCGTGGGTTAATTCCACCACCCCAATAACACGCGCCAAGGATGTATCCTTCACAAGGGTGATGATTTCATTGGACATCGGTGGTACCACGCGCTTCACCATTTGCAAAAGGGTAATCTTAAAGAAGATTTGGCTCTTGGTCATCCCAAGCACTTGTCCAGCTTCTTGCTGTCCCACCGGTACCCCTTCAATCCCGCCACGAAAGATAACGGAGAAGTAGCATGCATAGTTCAAGCTAAAAGCAACGATGGTCGCCAGCATACGCCCATCTTCACCGCCACCCCATACATTGGTATGGAAAACCAAGCCCGGAATAAAGAATACAACAAATAATTGCAGCATCAGCGGTGTTCCTCGGAACACCCAAACAATAAAGTCAATCAAATATTTCAGTGGCTTGATACGGCTCATGGAGCCAAAACTCAAGAGCAACCCCAGCGGAATTGCAAAAATCAACGTAAAAGCAAAGATTTTGAATGTGTCTCCCAAAGCAACAATCAGCGCCTGGTTGACCGACCAAAACATATCCGGCATAACATAACTCCTTTAATAATTTATTATAGCAATGCGGTTTCCCACTAAAGACCTAAAATACCATAAAATCGCCTTCGTGTCCACCGAAACAAAGCAGAGGACGGATGCCGCCCTCTGCTATCACTATCAAAATATCAGATTCTAAGATATGCAATTACTTCCCAGGGGTTACAACAACCTGTGCGTTGTTGCAGTAAGCGTTGGTGCAATTCAAGGTATTGATAACAGAATCATTCAAAGTCATACCGTTCCAAACAACGTCGATGGCTTTAGATTCAATTTCCATAACCTTTGCATCCCATTCGATAACCACAAATTCAATGTCAACGCCAAGTTTTTCAGCAACCAACTTCGCCATGTCAGCATCGAAGCCAATCCATTCGCCGTTTTCATCCTTATAGTCCATTGGTGCGAATTCGGTGATCCCAACAATCAATTTGCCTTTGTCTTTGATGTATTGAACGTCGCTGTCTTTAGCGGATTGTTCAAACTTGCTTTCAGGTTGTTCAACCAAAGATTCTTGTACACCGTATTTTTCAGCAATCTTTTGCATGGTCCCGTCTTGATCTGCTTCATAGAGCACTTGGTTAATGAAAGAAGTCAAGTCGGAATCCTTACGGCACCCTGCACCGTATTTTTCTTCAGTGAGCTTTTCCGCGAGCACCATGTCAGGATAGCTGGTGCCTTCACCAACCATGGAACCTGCCATGAGAAGGTCGATAATCGCTGCATCGGAGGTACCTGCAGCAACCTCCATGAGTGCATCCGCTTGAGCAGTTACAGTGTTGTATTCGAAGCCTTTTTCTTTAGCTGCGTCTTCACCAGCAGAGCCTTGTTCTACCGCATACACAATGCCGTCGCCCTTTG
>USCP01000180.1 GCA_900553245.1 uncultured Peptococcaceae bacterium | reverse complement strand
ATTACAACACCGTGCCACCAAAGAAAGTGCGATTCCACTTATTCCCTTTCTTAGCATTGGTGTATTAAGTATGATGATTTTTTAAAGATAAACAAGGACTTCATACAAAAATCAATTTCTTTCTATATAATATCTAAAAAAACTATGTTATAATAGTTACAATCCATTAACTCAGGAGGTATTTCTATGAGACCGACCAAGGAAGCCCTCATTAGACAGGCTTGCAAAAATGTGGAACTATTAGAGTACCACGTTGTTGATGTGCTCTCAGATGAAACTCTTCAACAACAAACAGCAGCAAATCCTGATAAAATTATCTATAGCCTTGTAAAAGCCAATCAAGTCGACAGCAAGTTATTTCTAACTTCTCATCAATTTACCAATGTTGTTGGCACTGATATCTATATTTACATTGGTAACAACCAAGGTCAAGCCGCCTATCAGGCAATACTTGAAAATTTATCTCGCGTACGTCGCATAGACGATAAACTTGTCACCTTTCTGAAAGATGAATGCAACGACTGCTTGACTGAAATCGATTTAAAAACAGAACTTCCAGAGAAAATTCCGGAAAAAATCGCTACCACCATTGACCAAGCACCAAATAACTTGACCTACATACTTTTAACCGAAAGTCTTATCAACAAAGGAATTGCTGAAATTCTACTTGAGCATGGCTTTTCCTCCATTGGTGACAGCCATCTATTCATCTATAACAAAAACACCTCTGGTGCACAAATGGTGAACCGCCTTGAGCAAGAATCATCAACTGTCATTTAATAAAAAAACTGCCTTTACGCAAGCTCGCTGACAATTGCCAGCGAATTTCGTAAAGGCAGTTTTTTTATATGTAAGGACTCAATCAATCTAAAAAAGCGCTTGCTTCATAAGAAACAAGCGCTTTTAAATTCAAATTACTTGCGGCCTGGATAAGCTTGGAGAGCCTTATCCAATACAACCATTGCTCTAGCCATTTCATCAGCATTGAGGATGTAAGCGATACGCGCTTCATCTACGCCGATACCAGGCTTGGAGTAGAAGCTAGCGAGAGGAGCCATCATTACGGTTTCGCCTTCATAATCGAATTCTTCGAGCATCCAGATGATGAACTTTTCAGCATCGTCAACCGGGAGCTTAACAGCGATGTAGAATGCACCTTGTGGCTTACCACAAACAACGCCTTCCATTTTGCTGAGTGCAGCATAAGTTACGTCGCGACGCTTCTTGTATTCTTCGTTTACTTCAGCCAAGTAGCTGTCTGGAGTATCTGCATAAAGTGCGGTAGCACCAATCATGTCGAGGGTAGGAACGGAGAGACGGCCTTGGCAGAGCTTCAATACGTTAGCGATAACGTCTTTGTTCTTGGAAGCAATGCAACCGATACGAGCACCGCAAGCACTGTAACGCTTAGAAACGGAATCGATCATGATGAGGCGTTGTTCCAATTCTGGGAAGTAAGCCAAGCTATAGAATTCACCATCATAAACGAATTCACGATATACTTCGTCAGCAATCACGAAGAGGTCGCGTTCTACTGCGATTTCAGCGATCATTTGCAATTCTTCTTTGGTGTAAACAACGCCGGTAGGGTTGCTTGGGTTGGTGATGATGATTGCACGAGCCTTGTCGCTAATAGAAGCAAGGATTTCTTCCTTAGCTGGGAGGCGGTAGCCATTTTCAGCCTTGGTTACAATCCCTTCTACGTTAACACTTACTTCAGCTGCAAAGCCGTTGTAGTTGGTGTAGAATGGTTCGATAACAACAACAGAGTCGCCTGGGTCGCAGAGAGCAATCATAGCGAACAACAACGCTTCAGAACCACCGTTGGTAACGAGAATATCTTCTGGTTCGAAGCTCATATTATTTTTCTTGTAGTATTCACTGATTTTGTCGATTAAGGTGAAATCCCCGTGGGAGTCAGCGTAAGCAAGAACATCTTGTTTGAAGTTCTTTACTGCGTCGAAATAACCTTCTGGAGTTTGAATGTCTGGTTGCCCAATGTTAAGTGGGTAAACCTTTTTACCGTTAGCTTTTGCCTTAAGGGAGTAAGGAACGAGCTTACGGATTGGAGATTCTTGCATATTACTGATACGATTTGAACATTTCATGAAGTACACCTCATTCTTTCTAATAAAAAAGATCAGTTTTCCTTGATCGTTAATTTACACTTTTAATTTATCACATCTTTCACATAATTGCGACCATAAAAACAATGACATTTACCAATGAACAAAGGACATCCATGACAGCATTTCTTTATTTAGATAGAGAAGCTCTTAAAATTGGTTCACCAATTCGCATGTGGAGCACAGAGTTAATATCGCGTCAGGCCTATCCCCTTCCGCTTTTCAAATTTTAAGAATCACCCTGTGCTATTACAAAAGAAACTTGAAAAAGAATTCCCTGTTTAGGTAGAGAAATTGCAAACGCTCCACCCATAAAGATTACCTATATTTATAAATCATTTAAATTATCAATGTAAATTTATGACTCATTGAAGTGCTTCTATACATAATACATCAAATTGTCTAATATTCATTCGATTATTTTACTCAATAAGGATAACTGCCATCACGTACTAAATTGTCAAATCTTGTAAGTTCATTTTGGAAGGCCAATTCGACGGTACCGGTTGGACCGTTTCTGTGTTTCGCAATGATAATATCCGCAATCCCACGGCGATCGGTATTTTCGTTATAATATTCTTCACGATGAATAAAAAGAACAATGTCCGCATCCTGCTCCAAGGACCCGGATTCACGCAAGTGACTGAGTTGCGGTTTTTTATCTTTGGTTTGTTCTACCGTACGACTGAGCTGCGACAAGGCAATAATCGGAACCTGCAGTTCACGGGCCAATGCCTTTAGCGAGCGCGAGATTTCAGAGACTTCCTGTTGACGGTTTTCACTATTGCCGCTGCCTCCCATAAGTTGCAAATAGTCCAAGAGGATCATCCCAAGATTCCCTTCGCGGCTTTGCAAGCGACGCGCCTTCGCACGGAGTTCACGAATAGTGATTGCCGGTGTGTCATCAATATAAATCGGCGCACTGGATAAAGGACCGATTTTTTGTAAGAACGCCCCCCATTCATCGGCGTTGAGCTGTCCGGTACGCAGACGCTTTTGGTCGATGCGTGCCGCAGCAGCGAGCATTCTCTGAACGAGCTGCTCTTTACT
>USCP01000179.1 GCA_900553245.1 uncultured Peptococcaceae bacterium | reverse complement strand
TGTATCGATAGCATCGGCTAAGTTGGAAGGAGCTGTTACGCCACCTGTTGCCGCCTCTCCGCGACCAAGCAAGAGATACTCGTTTAAGCCGAGCTTTTCAGCAGCACCGGCAAGGGCCTCTTCACAGACCAAGCTCGCACGCATTTTGGTCAACTTCCCTTCATCATCATTCGGGAAGGTGCGATATAAATATTCACCCATTAAAAGATCGATAACCGCGTCGCCCAAAAATTCCAGACGCTGATTATCGCCTTCGGTTTGTTGTTCCATTGCATAAGAAGGATGAATCAACGCTTGATCGAGCAGCGCCAAGTCAATGCCTTCAATATTTAATTTTTGCACCAAGCTTGCGAGGTGTTGTTGTCTATCATGATTCACTCTATCCACTCCTCACTCTTACACATATACAAGTATTTTACACGACAACAGAAGGTGGTGCAAGCGATAGAACCCCCTGTACATTAGCCCCGCTCTCGGGTATAATGCGTTTGGAAGGAGGTTATGCTCAAATGTTAATTGCATTACCAACCAGAGATGGAAAAATCGACGACCATTTTGGTCACTGTGACCATTACACCGTTGTGACCGTAGAAAACGGTAAAGTGGTTGCGACAGATACATTGGCTTCCCCTGAGGGCTGCGGTTGCAAGTCCGACATTGCACCAACCATGGCAAGAATGGGGATTCGCTTACTCTTAGCAGGCAACATGGGCGAAGGCGCACAAAACGTACTCCGTGCAAACGGGATCCAAGTCATTCGCGGTTGCCAAGGCCCAATCGAAGATGTATTGGCAGATTATTTGGCAGGTAAACTCGTAGACAGCCAAATCACCTGCGATCATCACGATTGCGACCATCACTAATTTTGCAAAAAACACGCCACGTCAGTGGCGTGTTTTTCTTTTGGTGAACTATTAAAACCTTGCCCCACGCCTTTTTTCCATATCTGACTACATGGGCAATCGTGTTTCAAGAAAGCCAGACAAGACCAGATGCGGAGAACTGGCATGAACTGACATTGTTACATTTTCATTTACTGGCTATTTTAACAATATCAGAAATGGATTATGATGAATACATTAAGAAAAAGGAGTGATTGCTTTGTCATCGAAAATTACCACCCGTGAAATTGTTCTCACCGCACTTTTTGCGGCTCTTGCTTGTGTCGCAACCATGGTGATTCGCATTCCAACACCGGCTACCAGCGGTTATATTCATCCCGGTGATGCAATTGTGATTCTTTGCGGACTCATCCTCGGACCACGTTACGGCTTTCTCGCCGCAGGCCTAGGCTCCTGCGCCGCCGACCTCTTTGGCGGCTACTTCCTCTATGTGCCTGCCACCTTCCTCATAAAAGGCACCATCGCCTATCTGACAGCAAAGGTTGCCCAACGTCTCCCTGATACCACAAAAGGCCACCTCATGGGCGTTATCGCCGGCGGCGCATTAGATATCCTCCTTGTTTGCGGTGGCTATTTTATCTTTGAATATTTCTTCTACGGCCTCGCCGCAGCGGCAAGCATTCCATCCAATGCCATCCAAGGTGTCAGTGGTCTGATTATTGCCTTGGTGCTTTCTCCGGCATTATCTGCTATTCCAAACGTCAAACAACTGATGGCCAGCCATCGTTAAATGCCTCCATCCAAAAAGGCAGTCACCCACAACGGGAGACTGCCTTTTCTTATTATTCATCCTTCAAAGCTGTCCAACTTTCTTTTCCATTCTCTTTATGATAAGTATGGCTGTTGGTGGCTTCCATGATGGTATAAAAAGCCCAATGGTTCTTTGGCGCATCTGGGAAGGACTTCAGTTCGGACAAGTTGCTGTCAATGTATGCACTGTCACCGTTACGCCCAAGCATGCGATTCACAATCGCCGTTACTTCCGCACGGGTGATGGTTTGTTGCGGACGGAAGGTCCCGTCTTCAAAGCCTACGACCCAACCATAAGCAGATGCGCTGAGCACCGCATCATAAAACCAATCCGTCGGTACTACATCGGAGAAGGTATCCTCGCCTGTCGCTTCCAAGGATGCAAACCGCAATGCCATCGCCGAAAATTCTGCACGACTAATGGCACGTGTTGGTGCAAATTGCTCATTACCTATCCCTTTAATCATCCCCAACGACGCTAAAGTATGCACCACTTCGGCATACCAAGCATCGTCCTTGACATCCTTAAAGGTTGTGGTCATCGGCACGGATTTGACCAACAACAGGTTGTAGAACATCTGCGCCACTTCGGCACGGCTCATGGTATTGTTCGTCCCAAAATGACCGTTCGGATAGCCATAAAGATAGGCATCATGATTTTTAGTGTCTAACCATTGAGACACACCGGTTTCATTTTCATCCGGCAAGTCGCCTTGTTTTGTAAAGATGGCCTCAATGGTGTGCTTTTGACGGACATTGTCAAAGATATACTGAGAGACCGCCCCCACACTTTGACCGTCAACCAAGACATTCGCAATTTTATACCCTTCATCGGCTTGAATGGTAAAGGTTTTATCACTGCCACGTGCCACCTTCACTCGACCGCTCGGACTAATAGTACCACCTTCACCTGCATCGGCGTCAATGATATATCGAGTGGTCGTCGTCCCACCGCCGGTACCGGTGCCACCGCCTTTATCCCAGGCAACAGCAAAGAGCCCTAAAATATTACCTCGGAATTTTATGCCCTGTGGCGTGTTTTCAAAAGAGTCCTCGTAGGTCTGCACCTCACTGTTGTCAATCAACCCGGCAACATCCTCTACTTCGGCCCCGCGATAAAGCCCTTTAAATCGCATAAAGGTGAAATCGGTGTTTTGATCGGTGCCTTCCGGATAAGGGAAGTAAATTTCTACGTCATCACTCGGCGTTAACCAAAGACGACCATTTGCTGCATCAACAAAATCCAAATACATGAAATCGTGCTGACGTGTGCTGCTCGAACCACCTAATTCTTTATCAACACGACGAACCATCGCCTCAGTCCAAGCTTTACCATAATCGTCATAACTTTCTGCTGCAATATAATCGGATAGGAGTGCAGGACCACGCTCTGTCACCTGTACATCCCCACCGTTAATAGTGAAGTATACACCCTCCGGCACTACTGCCGTGGCTTGGTCAACGGTTGCAGTAGGTGGCTCGGTCTGTACCGCTACCACATCGACCTCATCATTGACTGCACGAATAGTTAGTA
>USCP01000178.1 GCA_900553245.1 uncultured Peptococcaceae bacterium | reverse complement strand
AGCCGGCGATGATTTTACCGGTAATCTCTGGTACTTGCATGTGACCAAAAATAGCATTGAAGCCAGCGGAACCACTACTGTCGTAGTCAGTGCATCGGGCTATCAAGATTTAACACTGACCTTCAAAGATGGACAATATACCGGCGGCAGTATTACCGAACCGGAACCGGAGCTTGGTGGCGATGGTGAACAGGAAGATATGGCAGTTCCAAAAGTTGCAGCCTTGGCGTTTCATTCTTCCTTATTGAACGCTTTCCATCGTTTGTCCTTTGAAAATGCAGATGGGGCGTTAGCATCCTATTTAAATAAAGTTACAGAAATTACTGTAGACGGTGTGCCGCTTCATCAGGTAAGTGGTTTTTGGAATGAAACCTTGGCCTATAAAATGAGCAATGACGACGCCCTTGGCGGGGATAATTGCTTTATTGATTTGACATCTGACTGCATCAAGCGCAGTGGCCCAGCCACCATTGTCATCAAAGCGGACGGTTATCCGAATCTGACGGTACAAGTCCAAGATGGTGCCTTGGTGCAATAACTCATCTCAAGACATGGCTTCGGCCATGTCTTTTTTTGTTACGTGGGAAAATCCTGACACCTTGAAAAACGTAGACTTTTGTAATAAACTGGAGAATAACTGTGTGAAGGACAATATATATGAAAGGAAGTATTTGCGATGATTGAAGAAATTCTCGAATATAACAAAAATTTCGTGGCCAGTAAGGGCTATGAACATTTTGCGACCGATAAATACCCAAACAAAAAGCTTGCTATTGTTAGTTGCATGGATACTCGTTTAACAGAACTTTTACCACAGGCCCTTGGTATTAAAAACGGGGATGCAAAGATGATCAAGAATGCCGGTGGGGTGATTAGTTCTCCTTTTGGCAGTGCGATGCGTAGTTTGCTCATTGCCATCTATGAGCTGGGGGTTGAAGAAATCATGGTCATCGGTCACACCGATTGCGGTGTGAGCCATACCGACAGCAGCCGTATGATTGCCCGTATGAAGGAACGTGGGGTGCACCAAGAAGCGATTGACCTCATGCATTATTGCGGTATTGATTTTGAAAAGTGGTTGGCAGGCTTTGAAACGGTAGAAGGCTCGGTGATGGATGCGGTGAATGTCATTGTGCACCATCCGCTGGTGCCTGAAGACGTGCGTGTGGGTGGATATATTATTGATAGCGAAACCGGCGCCTTAACCTTCGTATGTGACAGAAAAACATTCGAGGAAAAAGTAACAGAATAGGTGTGTAAATGTGGGGATTTTGTCTAAATGATTCGTAAGGTAGTGGCGGCATGCATGAAATATGCTAAACTAACATGGGGATTCTTGGAGGAATCACGAATCGAACCACATATTAGGTGATAACTATGAACGACTATCAATTTGTAGCAAGCACTGTTGATGGTGAGAAAAAAACGAGCTTTCTCGGTGTCTGTGCACTTTTTGCACCTGCTGCAGTGCTGTTAATTTTATTAAAAGGGATTTTTCCGACGCTCATTACCAATCAAGCACTTTTGTGGTTGGTGGTGGTGGTGCCGTCTTTTATTTGCTTTTCTGCGACGATACGCTTTTTGCAAAAGCATTATGTGGGCGTGTTTACCATTCGCATGGAGGGCAAGCATGTGACACTTATCCGACCGGATCGTAGTGTGATGGATTTAGGGCAGATTACAAAAGCCACGTTGAGTCACAGTGTGGATTATAAACGGGCAGATCTCTTGTTAATAGGTACAAAGGATGAAGCCCTGCTGCGCTTGCGCTCAGCAGCGACCTGGAATGGAAAGAGCAGCGCAAAAGATTTTTCGACCGTGGATAAAGCGGTCGTCGATATGAATGCGGCGATGGCTCAACAACCGGCTGCATAAAGCTAAAAAAGAAGGGATTTAATATGATTCAGATTTTTACCGATACGTCCGCAAATTTGCCGACTGCCATGTGCAACGAATACAATATTACAGTATTGCCGCTCTATTATTATATAGATGGGGAAGAGTATACCTGCTTGGACACCGAGTCCTTTGATGGGGATGCCTATTACAAATCCATCAAAGAAGGCAAACAGGTGACCACCTCACAAATCACACCGGGACATTTTGCAGAAGCTTTTCGCACTGTCCTTGCTGCCGGCGATGATGTGATTTATGTGGCAATGGCCCAACGCATCAGTGGCACCTATGACAGTGCTTTAAATGCAAAGGCACAGCTTGAAGAAGAATTTCCGGCGCGTCGTATAGCGGTGGTCAATACCAAGGGTGCCAGCTTTGGCGAAGGCTTGCCGGCACTCATTGCGGCTGAGTGTGCAAAAGAAGGCGGCGATTTTGATGCAGTGCTTGAAGCTGCGGAACGTGCAAGCCGTTATATTTATCAAATTTTCACGGTGGATGACCTCAAATATTTGGCACGCACGGGACGTTGCTCCAATGTGACCGCCTTTGTCGGTGGGGCACTCAATATTAAACCAATGCTTAAAGCCACCGATGACGGCGTGATTGCGACTTTTGAAAAGGCACACGGTCGCAAAAAGGCCATCAAAAATTTGCTGAAGTATTATGAGGAAAATGTCATTGCGCCGGAAAAACAAACGGTGTTTATCAGCTATGCCGGCTGTAAGGATGATGCCGATACGTTAATTGAAATGATTAACGCAACGGACAAAGCGCCAAAGTTGCTCATTGCTGCACCACATGAACCGGTCACCGGTTCTCACATTGGGCCGGGGGCCTTGGCACTCTTCTTTATTAGTGGCCATAACCGCGATACCGGGGTTGACGACAAACTGTATTGATACAAGAAAAACACCGTGGCAAAGCACACGGTGTTTTTTGCTATGATGTGAAAAATGCCTTTGTAAAGCTGTTTTTTGATGATGAACAAAAAAAGATAGCGTTTATCTTGAAAAATTTTTTGCAAAAATTGAGGTTTGGTGTATAATAATACCAAACTGTTGTAATACACAAAAAGGAAGTGCTTTTAAATGGAAAAAAATATCGACTGGGGCAATCTCGGGTTTGAATACTCCTCCACCGATTACCGCTATGTTTCTCAGTGGAAGGATGGTAAATGGGATGAAGGGAAACTCATTACCGATCCAACCGTTCATATCAGCGAGTGTGCCGGCGTATTGCAATACTCTCAAGCTGCATTCGAAGGCTTGAAGGCGTATAGAACCAAGGATGGCAGAATCGTGACCTTCCGTCCGGACCTTAATGCGCAACGTCTTATTGATTCCTGTGAACGCTTGGTGATGCCTAGCGTAAGCAAGGAACAATTCATGGATGCCCTTGATCAAGTGGTAAAAGCCAATGCAGACTATGTACCACCTTACGGCTC
>USCP01000177.1 GCA_900553245.1 uncultured Peptococcaceae bacterium | reverse complement strand
ACCCCGCTTCACGGCGTGGGTGGTCTTCCTGTGCGCCAAATTTTGGAAGACGCAGGGATGACGGTACATATCGTGGAAAATCAGTTTGCGCCGGATGGGCATTTCCCAACCATCGCCACACCAAATCCGGAATTGCCTGTGGCCTTTGACGGGCTCTTTGCCCTCGCAGCAACAACCGACTGCGACATCCTCATCGCCACCGACCCGGACAGCGACCGCATCGGGGTAGCCGCAAAGGATGCAAACGGCGTCTGGCAGCTCATCACCGGCAATCAATTAGGGGCGCTGCTCATTGATTACCTTGCCGAGGTGCGCGGTGTCAAAGAAGGCGACACCATCATCACCACCACCGTGACCAGCCAATTCAGCAAGGCGCTGGCGCATTACCACGGATTTGAACTCGAAGAAACCTTCACCGGTTTTAAATACATCGGCAATGCCATCAATGCGACCATCGCAAATCCTGCACGCACCTATGTCTTTGGCTTTCAATAATCCTAAGGCTACCTCTACGGCGACCATGCCCGTGATAAGGATGCCATCGTAACCGCTTATCTTGTTGCCGCCATGGCACAACATGACAAGGCACGCGGTCTAAGCCTTATCGACCGCTTATACAGCCTTTATGACAAAGTCGGCGCATTCAGCGATGTCCTCATCAATTTGGTGTTCGACCCGATTCCGGGGCAAGAGCCAATCAGTGACACCATCATGAAACGCTTGCGCCAAACACCGCCGGAAACCATTGCCGACATTCCTGTTAGTATAAAAATCGACTATATCACCGGTATTCGTTCATTACCTAAAGAAAATGTGATACAATATCAACTAATGAACGGTTCCGTGGTTTGTTTACGTCCATCCGGAACCGAGCCTAAAATGAAATGTTATATCAGCGCACGCAGCGACGGCCGCCAAGCCGCTGAGGCGCTCAGCACACAAATTGCCGACGCCTTCCATCATTTCGTTACCCAATTGAAGGAGGATGCATCAAGTTGATACAAGCGGATTTTTCAAACGCTCATACAGACCTTACCGACCCGTCCCTTGCCGCACGCGTTGCTAAGATCCACGAACGTTTACATCACCATCCGGACCTCATGTGTGGTTGGGTACAATATCCTTTCCAGATTTCTGACCAAATGCTCGATGAGATTATCAAAGAAGCCGAAGCGGTGCGTCACCGTTGCAGCGTCTTTATCGTCATCGGTATTGGCGGTTCCTATCTCGGCACCGTTGCCGGGATGAATTTATTGCGTCCGCCGTTTGATGTAGGCGGCACCATTGGCAATCCGCGTATTATTTTTGCCGGGCAGCATTTAAGCTCCCATTATTACAACCACCTCATGACCATTCTCGAGGACCCGAAAGAAGAAATCTGCGCCTGCATGGTTTCTAAATCCGGTAGCACCACCGAGCCAAAGGTCATTTACGCGATTATCAAGGAAGCCCTCACCGAACGCTACGGCAACAAGGTCAATGAGCATATCACCATCATCACCGACCCTCGCAAGGGCTATTTACAACACGAGGCCGCTGAAAACGGTTATCGTCTGCTCAATATTCCGGAAGACATCGGTGGACGTTATTCCGTTCTCACCGCCGTTGGGCTTTTCCCGTTGGCGGTTGCCGGCATTGACATCAAGTCCATCATTCGTGGGGCACGTCAATCCGCCACCGTTTTCATGGACCCACGCTTAGAACACAACGACTGTTACCAATATGCCGCCACACGCTATCTGCAATCCCTTGCCGGTAAGCGTATGGAAATTTTTGAGGTGTACGAAGGGAATCTGCTCTACTTCACCGAATGGTTGCGCCAGCTTTTTGCCGAAAGCGAATGTAAAGATGGCAAGGGCCTGTTCCCAGCCGCCATGCAAATGACCACCGACCTCCACTCCTTGGGGCAATTTCTCCAAGAGGGGCGTCAGGACTTTATTGAAACGGTGCTTTTTGTCAAACACATCGAGGACAAAATCAAGATTCCTGCCGGCGTTGCCGGTAACTGCACCAGTTTGCATTGCTTAAATGACATCATTCGCCACAGTGTGTGCACCGCCCATCAGGCCAATCGCACCCCGAATATTTTGCTTAATATCAGCGAAATTTCAGCCTTTACCTTTGGCGAAATCGTGTACTTCTTTGAAAAGGCTTGTGCCATGAGCTGTTACCTCACCGGCGTGGATCCGTTCAACCAGCCGGGGGTAGAAAACTACAAGACCGAACTCAAGGAAAACATCACTTCTATGATTAACTCAACCCCTGTTCACGATGAATTTTAATACCTACAAAGGAGGGTGACTTTTTGAGCTACCAGGCTTTATACCGTGTATATCGTCCACAAACCTTTGACGCCCTGATTGGTCAGGACGCTATTTCTCAAACGCTCTTAAACGCCCTTCGTCATAATCGCCTTGCCCATGCCTATCTGTTCTGCGGTCCTCGCGGTACCGGCAAAACGAGTACCTCCAAGATTCTCGCCAAAGCCGTCAACTGCCTTGACCCGCAAGATGGTGAACCGTGCAACGCCTGCGAAAACTGCCTCGCTATCAACGAAGACCGTTTTCTGGATGTGATTGAAATCGACGCCGCTTCCAACCGTGGCATCGACGAAATTCGCAGTATCCGCGAGCAAGTCCGTTTCACACCAAGCATGGGAAAGCGCAAAGTCTATATCATCGACGAAGTGCACATGCTGACCACCGAAGCCTTCAACGCCTTACTCAAGACCTTGGAGGAACCACCGGCGCATGTGCTTTTTATTTTGGCCACAACAGACCCGCAAAAAGTGCCAAAAACTGTACTTTCTCGTACCCAGCGTTTTGATTTCCACCGCATTCCAACGCCGGTTCTTGCCGACCACTTACGCGCAATTGCAGATCAAGAAGGCATCGACATTACCGATAACGCCCTCATGCTCATTGCCAAAAATGCCGCCGGTGGTATGCGCGATGCCATCAGTCTGTTAGACCAAACCATCGCCTTTGCCGGAGACAGTATCGACAAAACCGCAGTGTTGGAAATGATTGGCGGCCTAGACGACACCGCCCTTGTGGACTTGGTGGACAGCCTCACAAGCGGCGATACCGCTGCCATTTTTGACGTCTTAGACCAACTCCTACGCCAAGGCGGCGATGCCCGCGCCCTCATGCACAGCCTGCTCACCTATTTGCGCGACTTGCTCCTTGCTCGTGTCGGTCACAGCGCCGCAGATGGCAGCGAATGGACCACAGACCAGCTACGCCAAGCGCGTGCTCTTTCCCTGCATGACCTCGAAGCGCTGCTCAAAAAAGCCGCCGATGCCGAACGCGATATGCGTATTGCACCGGACAGCGAGCTCATTTTAGAGCTCACCTTGGTCGAAATGGCATTGC
>USCP01000176.1 GCA_900553245.1 uncultured Peptococcaceae bacterium | reverse complement strand
CACCGCCTTGGAAACGGCGGTCACGGCTTCTTCTTGGCCGATGACACGTTCATGGAGAATGCTTTCCATGTTGAGGAGGCGTTGGCTGTCTTCTTCTTTGAGCTTGGTTACAGGGACACCGGACCAGTTGCTGACGATGTCGGCAATGTCTTCGGCGGTAACCACTTGGTGGGTGGTTTTGTTTTGCTTGTCCCAAGCGTCACGTTCTTGGTCGAGTTGTTCCTTGAGGGTTTTCTTTTGGTCACGAAGTTCAGCGGCTTTTTCAAATTCTTGGGCTTGAATAGCGGCTTCCATTTCGTTATCGAGGGTTTCAATCTTGCTTTCCAAGGTTTGGATGGCTTCCGGTGCCATGTTGTGTCTTAGGCGCACACGGGAGCAGGCTTCGTCCACAAGGTCGATGGCCTTGTCAGGGAGCTGACGGTCGTTGATGTAACGGTCGGAGAGCTTAACGGCGCTGACCACGGCGTCATCATCGATGGCCACTTTGTGGTAGGCTTCGTATTTGTCCTTGATGCCGCGAAGGATTTCGATGGCATCGTCCACGTTTGGTTCATCAACGGTCACCGGTTGGAAACGGCGTTCCAAGGCTGCATCCTTTTCGATGTATTTGCGGTATTCGTCAAGGGTGGTGGCACCGATGACTTGAAGGTCGCCACGAGCGAGTTCAGGCTTCAAGATGTTTGCGGCGTCAAGGGAGCCTTCGGCAGAGCCTGCGCCAACGATGGTGTGCATTTCATCGATGAAGAGGATGACGTTTTGACGCTTCTTCACTTCTTCAATGATGTTTTTCACACGTTCTTCAAAGTCGCCGCGGTATTTGCTGCCGGCAACGAGGCCACCCATGTCAACGTTGTAGATTTCCTTGTCTTTCAAGAGTTCAGGAACGTCGCCGCTGACAATGCGTTGGGCCAAGCCTTCGGCAATGGCGGTTTTACCAACCCCCGGTTCCCCAATGAGGACCGGATTGTTTTTGGTACGGCGGATAAGGATTTGGATGACACGTTCAATTTCTTGGCTACGACCGATGACTGGGTCAATCTTGCCTTCCTTCGCCATTTGGTTGAGGTTACGGCCGTATTCTTCGAGGGCGTTGCCTTTACCGTTTGCCCCTTCTTGGCCGGGTGCAAAATCTTCACCCATGCTGCCTTGTGCTGGCTTTTGTTGGCCAAAGACGCCGCCACCGTAGTGGGCGTTGATTTCACGAACGATGGCATCAAGGCCGATGCCTTGATCGGCGAGGGCTTGATAAGCAACCCCATCGTTTGCTTGCATGATGGCGAGCAAGAGGTGTTCGGTGGCGATGCTGTTCATTTTGAGACGCACAGCCAAGTTCCACGCCATTTCAAAGCAGCGTTTTACACGAGGGGTGTATTCCAAACGGTTTGGATCTACTGCTTCCTTGCCTTCGCCGACCATGCTCACGATGTCGGCTTTGGTTTTATCGTAATCTACGCCGAGGGAACGAAGCACGGTGGATGCGATGCCGTTTGCTCGCATAATCCCGAGTAAGAGGTGTTCGGTCCCAATCATGCGGTGTTTCATGTTGATGGCTTCTTCCTGTGCATAGGTCAGTGCCATTTGTGCGTTTTCTGTAAAGTTAAAGGTTGCCATATAGGTTCCACTCCTTTAGGATGGTTGTTTTTTGTCGATGCGTTTTCACGCGCTGCCCTTAACCGGGCAGGATTTCTTTGCGGAAAAGTTCCGCGCGGGCACGGTCGCGTTCGGCGTCGGTCATCACTTTGCCGGCGGCAAATTGGACGTAGCCCGGATGTGCCATAATCAGCAGCTTATCCACTTGATCAAGGGTCCAGCCACTCAGGATGCCAAGACTTGCCCCCAAGCGAATGAGGGAAAGCAGCTGATAGGCTTCCTTACTTGTCATGCGGCGCGCATAGGCGAGAGTGCCAAGGACACGATAGCATTGGTCTGCAAAGGCATCGCCTTGTTCACGGTAGCCTTCGCGAAGCTTGCGTTCCACGTCGATGATTTGCTTGGTGGTGGCAGAAAGGCTTGCAAGAATGTCTTCCTCGCTGCGACCAAGGGTCACTTGGTTAGAGAGTTGGAAGAGGTCACCGGTGGCTTCGGTGCCTTCGCCAAAGAAACCGCGCACGGTCATGCCGGCTTTGGTCACCTGCTGCAAGAGCCCGGTTTGACGGCTTGCCGTCATAGCAGGGAGATGAAGCATGACTGAAGCACGGAGGCCGGTACCGATGTTGGTTGGGCAGCTTGTGAGATAGCCCAAACGGTCGGTAAAGGCATAGTCGCCGTAGCTTGCGATTTGGTCGTCGAGCAAGGTGGCCGATTGCCACGCGTCGCCAAGGTCAAAGCCGCGGCGGAAGGTTTGCATCCGCAGGTGGTCTTCTTCATTGACCATCACCGCTTGAGAAAGGTCGTCGCTCAGCACCAAGGCGCGTAAGCGTTCATCCTTTGCGGCATGGGCCGGACTAATGAGGTGCTTGGCAAGGAGGGCATCCTTGTCTAGGGCATCGGCATCGTCCAAGCGGTAAAAATGGTAGGTTGGGTGGTCGGCGGCAAAGTCTGAAAGGTGTTTCCACACCTGCATGGCTTCTTCACGATCCTGTTTATTTGGAAAGCGCTGTGCGGCAAAGTTGCGGGCCAAGCGAATACGGCTGCTGACAACGACGTCGGTATCATTGCCTGCGCCATTGGCCCAAGCGGTTGGTGTGACCACCAGTTGTTCATGCATATTCACCGTTTATTCCTCCTTTGCCTTGAGGGCTTTGATTTCATCACGCAAGCGTGCGGCTTCTTCGAAGTTTTCGCTGTCAATGGCTTCACGCATTTGCTGTTGCAATTTTTCAAGTTCGGTTTGTGGGGCCTTTTCTGCTTGTGGCGCAGGTGGTGGGGTTTGTGGTTTTACGGCCGGCGCACTGTTGTATGGCTTTTTGCCGATATGCTCGGATTGGCCGTGCAAGCGACGCAAGAGCGGTGGCAATACATCGGCGAAGTGGTTGTAGCATTCACTGCAGCCCAAGAGCCCGTTCTTTTGAAAATCTTCCCAGGTCATGCCACAATGTGGGCAAGCCCCGACTTGATTGAGTTGTTTGGTTGGCGCGGTGGCCCCCATGGATTGGAAGAATGGTTGAAACCAATTGCTCAACCCATGGTCAGAGAAAAAGTCATTGTTAAAAAATGGGTCAAAGTCGTTCATCCAGCCTTTGCCCTCTTTGGCGGCACATTCACTGCAAAGATGTTCGCTGTGGCTGACGCCGTTGACGATGGCTTGTCTATGTACTGTGGCCTCACGCTGTTTGCATTTTTCACATAACATCTTAACATTACTCCTTTATGATTTAATCTTGTTCTTGGGGATGTGCCTTTTTGGGGGACGCGTCCTTTTCTGAACGGGTTTGTGTTTTGGTTGATTGATTGTGTTCGGCGCGGTCGCCGAGGCTCATGTGTGCCAAAAGATGCATCATCAGGTGGGCACGC
>USCP01000175.1 GCA_900553245.1 uncultured Peptococcaceae bacterium | reverse complement strand
CGATATTTTCTTTATACCCGCATCGCTGGCGCCCTTATCTACCCCTAGCACTTCATAGTAATCGCGCTTATCAGCCATTATTTATTGTCGTCCACTTCAGTAAAGTCAGCATCATAGGTACCGTCGTTGTTCCCTTGTGCTTGAGCACCGTCTGCGCCTTGTTGCGCTTCAGCAGCTGCTGCATACATTTTTTCACTTACTTTGTAGATGGCTTGAGTCAAATCTTCGCTCTTCGCCTTAATATCTTCGGTATCATCACCTTCAAGTGCGGTGCGCAATGCATCTTGTGCTTGAGTGATGGCGTCCTTATCTGCTTGGTCGATGGCTTCGCCAGCATCCTTCATGACCTTTTCACTTTGGAAGAGGAGAGAGTCTGCATTGTTGCGAGTATCGATTTTTTCCTTCATCTTTTTGTCTGCTTCAGCATTCAATTCAGCATCCTTTACCATGCGTTCGATTTCTTCATCGGAAAGACCGCTGTTGGATTGGATGGTGATACGTTGGCTCTTGCCGGTGCCCTTGTCCTTAGCAGATACGTTAACAATCCCGTTGGCATCAATATCAAAGGTTACTTCGATTTGTGGAATGCCACGTGGAGCTGGTGGGATATCCATCAAGCTGAAACGACCGAGGGTCTTGTTATCCTTCGCCATTTCACGTTCCCCTTGAAGAACATGGATATCGGTAGAAGTTTGGTTATCGGCAGCAGTGGTAAATACTTGGCTACGGGATACTGGGATGGTGGTGTTACGTTCAACAATCTTGGTCATCACGCCGCCCAAGGTTTCAATCCCCAAGGACAATGGAGTAACGTCAAGAAGGACAACGTCTTTAACTTCCCCAACGAGTACACCACCTTGGATAGCAGCACCGATAGCAACACATTCGTCAGGGTTGATGCCCTTGAATGGATCTTTACCGGTGAGCTTCTTCACTGCATCTTGAACAGCAGGGATACGGGTAGAACCCCCAACGAGGATAACCTTATCAATGTCACCTGCACTCAAACCAGCATCTTGCAATGCTTGGCGAGATGGAACCATGGTCTTTTCAACAAGGTCAGCGGTAAGTTCATCAAATTTAGCACGGCTCAAGGTAAGGTCTAAGTGTTGTGGTTGACCGTTGCCGTCCATGGTGATAAATGGCAAGTTGATGTTAGAAGTGGTAACGGTAGAAAGTTCCATTTTTGCTTTTTCAGCAGCTTCTTTCAAACGTTGCATTGCAGTCTTATCGCCACTCAAATCGAGACCGGTTTGTGCTTTGAATTCTTGGATTGCCCAGTCGATAATCTTCTTGTCGAAGTCGTCCCCACCGAGGTGGTTGTTACCACTGGTAGCAAGTACTTCGAAGATGCCGTCGCCAATTTCCATCAAGGAAACGTCGAAGGTACCACCACCAAGGTCAAATACCAAAATCTTTTGGTCAGAATCGTCTTTGTCTACGCCGTAAGCCAATGCAGCAGCGGTAGGTTCGTTGATGATACGCAAAACATCAAGGCCGGCAATTTTCCCAGCGTCTTTGGTTGCTTGACGTTGGCTGTCGCTGAAGTAAGCAGGTACGGTGATGACTGCTTGGGTAACGGTTTCGCCGATGTAAGCTTCTGCATCAGCTTTCAATTTTTGAAGAATCATCGCAGAAACTTCTTGTGGGCTATATTGCTTGCCGGCGAGGGTTGCCTTATAATCGGTCCCCATGTGGCGCTTGATGCTTGCTACAGTGTTATCTGGGTTGGTGATTGCTTGGCGCTTTGCAACTTGACCTACAAGACGTTCACCGCTATTGTTTACACCAACAACGGATGGAGTGGTACGATTGCCTTCGCTGTTAGGAATAACAACCGCTTCGCCACCTTCCATTACTGCTACACAAGAGTTTGTAGTCCCTAAGTCAATACCAATTACTTTTCCCATTGTTAAATTCCTCCTAAAAGTCTCTATATCAATATAGTAAGTTAATCTTAGTTATTGCCCGTTACACGACAAACGGTTGGGCGAATGACTTTGTCTTTAAATTTATAGCCGGCACGCAACGCATCAATAACGGTATTTGCCGGTTGGCTGGCATCGTCAACCACCATAATGGCTTCATGGAAGTTTGGATCATATTCCTTGCCGAGCGCTTCAATGCGTTCGAGACCGGCTTTCCCCAAGTTATCCATAAGTTGACGCTGAACTTTTTCAAAGCCGTCTTGATAAGCCAAAACGCTTTCAGCAGCATCTGCCGGTGGATTCTTTAATGCCAATTCAAAGCTATCTAATACCGGTAACAATTCCTTAATGAGATTCATTGCACCGTATTTGTAGATGTCTTCTTTTTCGTTGGAAGTACGGCGTTTGTAGTTATCAAAATCAGCAAGCAATCTCAAATAGCGCTTGTTGAGTTCATCGTATGCAGAATCTCCCGCTTCCGCCTCTTCTTCAACCACTTCCGGTTCTACAACCTCTTCCGGCTTGGTTTCATCCTGAATCGGATCCTTGGCTTGTTCTTGTTCTGACATTCACTGCACTCCTTATCAATAGTTTTTATGAAAGATTGCCAGCTCTGCACAGCCATTCCAGTCGCCGTCATGGGCCACCACCGTAGACAGTGCATTCTTTCTGGCTTCATTTTTCTCAAGTCGTTTAAATAATTGCTCAAGACCGCTTAATGCCGCCTCTAACATCGCCACACATTTTGCATAGTTCATACGCTTCGGTCCAATCAGTGCCAGATGACCGACATTCTTGCCAACTGAATAGTTGGCTACAATCATGCTACAATCACGGATACAGCTTGCTGTATTTTCATCGCCAATACGAACCGCAATCCCTTCATCCGGCATATTTCGGAAGAAGCTCACGACATCATCCTCGTCGCCAAAGGCTTGAAGCAATGTTTTAAGTAACTCCATTTCTTGAAACTCAACATGTGACAATAAGTTTAAAGAACCCTCTACAATAACCTGCTTCTTTTGGCGGCGGCTGAGAATCTCATTAAGTTCATCCAAAAGATTGTGAACAAACTCAGATGCCGTTCCCATTTGATCCACCAAGAACTCAATCAACGGGCGATGCCAATGGGCCACCGAAAGACCTCTCAGGTAATGACTGAGCACGCTGTTGACAACATTCAGCTCCTTCGGACCAAAGCCCTCCGGCAAATCAATGAGTCGTTGTTCAACACGCTCATCGTCGGTCACAACCACCATCAGTCCACGCTCCGGCATGAGATAAATCAAGTCAAGCATACTCAATAGTGGCTTGGTGTAACCCGCCTCTGGCACAACCATCATGGCCGTGTAACCGGTCGCCTCTGCCATGTGCTTGAGCAATTGATGAAAACGCGCATCATCCATACTACTCTGCGCACAAATATCATCATAGAGCTTCTTCTCATCGGAATAGGCTTGTAGGTTATGAACCATCAAGCGATTGACATAATAGCGGTAGCCTACATCAGTCGGAATACGTCCGG
>USCP01000174.1 GCA_900553245.1 uncultured Peptococcaceae bacterium | reverse complement strand
TGGTCACCCCAGACCGTTATGACATTGCCGTTGAAAGTGGCGTTGGTGGCACTGTGGATGTTCAACCAAAGCGCGCCAAGAAGGGTGACACCGTGACTGTGACAGTGGCACCAAAAGCAGGCTATGCAGTTGAAACTGTGACTGTGCTTGACGCAAAAGGTAAAAATGTGGAAGTTCAAGCAGCAGGCGAGCAAAAATACACCTTCAAGATGCCTGCAAGCAAGGTAAAGGTCAAAGCCACCTTTAAGCAAGATGGCAGCGAACAACCGGCGCCAAACAATCCGTTTACGGACATTGCACCAACCGACTACTTCTATGAGTCTGTCCTTTGGGCAACAGAGCAAAACCTTGTAGCCGGTGTGGCAGACAATCTCTTCGCGCCACAAATGCCTTGCACCCGTGCGCAAATGGTGGTGTTCCTCTGGCGTACCCACGGCTGTCCTCAAGTAGAAGCGGACTTGCCGTTTGTGGACGTTCCTGAGGATGCATACTATGCCGATGCGGTACGTTGGGCAGCGGCAGAAGGCGTGACCGGTGGGACCACCGCGACCACCTTTAGTCCGGATATGACCCTCACCCGTGGTCAAACCGTGGTATTCTTGCATCGCGAAGCAGGAAGCCCAATCGTTGATGCGACAGGCTTTGATGATGTAAGCGCCGATGCATATTATGCAGAGGCTGTGGCATGGGCAGTGTCTGAAAAGGTAACCTCCGGTACCGGAGACAACCTCTTTAGCCCAAATCTTGCCTGCACCCGCGCACAAATTGTGTGCTTCTTGCATAAAGCCGAAATGGCAAAAGAACGCGCTGCACAATAATTGTTGTGTGTGATTATTGATGCTTTGCGTGAATCGCAAATAGGATCTAAAAGCAATCTCCGACCGTTGATCGTTAGTCATCAACGGTCGGAGATTTTTTTGTAAAAAACGAAAAGTTTTTTTGAAAAACAGTTGACAGTCGCTTCCCCATACCGTATAATACGATTCGTGGTTGAGACAAAGACCATCTGGCCTGTTGGAGAAGCGGCTTAACTCATCAGCCTTTCACGCTGACATTCAGGGGTTCGAATCCCCTACAGGTCATTCTAAACGAAAACTTCTTTTCGCGAAAGCGGAAAGAAGTTTTTTTGCGTTTGGTAAAAATTTGCGATAAATTATTGGAAAATTGCAAAAACAATAAACGGAGGCACAAAATGACACACGTAGATACCATGTTTGATTTTGCGCGCAAGAACGGGTATGACTGCAGAGTGGAAGGAAACTTTTTGTACATCACCACAACCAATGATTCCTTTCGTATAAGAATGAGCGAGCTATTGTCAGACGCCAAGGATGTATGGCTGTTTCACGGTGGTGACGTAGAAGGCTGGCACAAACAAGGCAAACATCCTTGGAGCATCAAGAACATTCAAAAAGCCATCTACGATCACGATGGCTATCTCAATGTGCATAGAGGCCGTAGCGTGATGATTCCGCCCAAAAGGGGCGATATTCAATATGGCAAATCGAAATATTATAAAGATTAAGGGAGGATGAAAGATGTTAAACCTAACAGAAGCACAAAGAAAACACAGAATGGCTTTATTAAAAGAACTGTATACAGAGGGCTATAGATATATTGGAGCGACAGCGAGTGGCAACATGCTCGTTGGCAAGGATTACAATTTCAAGGCGGATGTGTTTGGTGTGTGGGGCTTGGAAGATGCAAAACATGTTGATAAAGATTTGTTCCCGGATGTGAAATGGGAAGATGAAGCGCCAATGGTTATAGAGAAAGAATTAGAAAAATTAAGATTGGTGAACTGAAATAGCGGACATTATTGGTGAAAGAATAGAATGGGCTTTAACCGAGAACATTTGACGCGAAAAGAGTTGGATGAAAAATCAGCAGTAAACAAAGAAGGGGCTATTATATGATCGCACTGAAGGGAATCAAAAAAGAATGAGCCTCAGTATCAGGAGGCGTTTAAAAATAATTTAAGAAAATCGTAAAAAATGATAAATTATGGTTGACGTACTCTGCGATGCGTGGTAATATATGTCTTGTTCGAGCGACAAAGAAATCGCAAGAGCGAGATGGATGATTAGCTCAGTTGGGAGAGCGTCTGCCTTACAAGCAGAGGGTCGGCGGTTCGAGCCCGTCATCATCCATTGGCGCAGTAGCTCAGTTGGTTAGAGCGCCAGCCTGTCACGCTGGAGGTCGTGGGTTCGAGACCCATCTGCGTCGTGAGACATTGCTTAGGCAATGTCTTTTTTAATGGCTTTTGCCGAACAAATTAAATCAGGATGGTCCGATGTCTGTTCACGGAACAGTTATGAACGTCTGCACAGATGAAAGGAGATACCCACATGGATATCATTAAACAAATTGAACAAGCTCAAATGAAAACCGATGTACCTGATTTTCGTCCTGGTGACACCGTTCACATCGAAGTAAAGGTTGTCGAAGGTAACAGAGAACGTCTCCAAGCTTACGAAGGCGTTGTTATCAAGCGTGTAGGCCAAGGCTTGACCGAAACCTTCACCGTTCGTCGTACTGCTTACGGCGTAACCACCGAAAGAATTTTCCCAATCCACAGCCCACGCGTTGCTAGCATCAAGCTCGTTCGCCAAGGTAAAGTTCGCAGAGCAAAACTCTACTACATGCGCGACCGTTT
Source organism: uncultured Peptococcaceae bacterium (assembly GCA_900553245.1). Lineage (GTDB taxonomy): Bacteria > Bacillota > Peptococcia > Peptococcales > Peptococcaceae > UMGS1590. The sequence continues at coordinate 872 of USCP01000174.1, read as the reverse complement.
CGGCAAGGCTGCACGTATCAAAGAAATTCATCGCTAATCATAAGCGTACATTTCAAACCGAACAGAGTATTCTGTTCGGTTTTTTTGTGCCTATTTGTGCCTATTTATATAGGAAGGAAGTTGCATACAATTGGCGATGGATGCGCTGTCATTTGCGAATTCTCCCTATAGGCACTTGCGTAGAGAATAGCGCTTCAAGTATAATTAAAGATATGTGTTTACAAAATAATGTGATATAGGACGGTGAAGCGAAGATATGACAGAAACAGAAAAATTGCAGTATGAAGCGCTCATGGAAGAGGTTCGTCACCATGAGTATTTGTATTATGTGCTAGACGAGCCGACGCTTAGTGATGCGGCGTATGATGCGTTGTATCAATCGCTTCAAGCCTTTGAAAAGGCACATCCAAATGACATTGCTGCGGATTCTCCGACCCAACGTGTGGGGGGCGCTGTGGCAGCCGGCTTTAGCGCCTTTAAGCATCCGATTCCATTGCAGAGCTTGGCCAATGCATTTTCTTTAGGCGATTTGCAGGCTTTTGATGCCAGCTTACGCAAGGATGTACCGGCAAGTCGTATTCAATACTCTGTAGAGTTTAAGATTGATGGGCTTTCTATTGCACTCTATTACCACGATGGCAAGCTGCAAGCGGCGGTGACTCGTGGTGATGGGGTTAACGGCGAAGATGTGACGAACAATGTGCGGACCATCAAGAGCATTCCCTTAGTGATTCCGAATCTCGAAGGGGATGTGTCGGTGCGCGGCGAGATTTATATGAGCAAGAGTGCCTTTAGTGCCTTGAATGAAAAGCGTGATGCATTGGGCGAAGCCCTCTTTGCCAATCCGCGAAATGCGGCGGCTGGATCTTTAC
>USCP01000173.1 GCA_900553245.1 uncultured Peptococcaceae bacterium | reverse complement strand
CACCATTTGAGCTGTATCATTCTAAGGTGTTGCACTTGACTTGACAATTCGCCACACAAAAAAAGACGTATGACTCCATGTGAATCATACGTCTTTTTTTATTGTTGTTAAGTTTCGTCGGCCACTTTCCATTCAAGATACACCATTTTTTCCGGAATCACGCCCTCTAACAAGCTGTCTGCATAACCGGCAATACGAAAGCCGTGCTTTTGATAAAGGGCCTTCGCCGGTTCGTTGTAAGCATAGGTATCGATGCGAACCACACTACAGTCTTCCGCTAAGGCACGTTCCTTGGCATATCGCACCATCTTGCTCCCGTAACCATGCCCTGCCTTAGCAGGCGGAATGCACAGGGTATGCACCACCAATACCCCTTCGCCCTCTCCTGGATACAACCAATCTACATCGGCATATTCACTTGCTTGCTCATGGTTCAATACCATGCTCGCGCAAATCTCTCCATTCTCTTCAAGCACAATCATCGTCCCCAAAGGAACATTTTTCTCCGGCACCTTCACTGTCGGATACAATCCCTGTACCCAATTAGAGTGGCTCCCGTGCGTTTGTTCATAGCTCAACAGCGCTTCATAGCTTGCCGCAATGGCTTCAATATCGTTTGCTGTCGCTTGTCTAATCATCGTCATTACGTCCTTTCTAGCTCATCCCGTTAATTGTTGCGCTTTATCCCTTTATATAGAAAGGCATTGGGATCCATTTTGTAGAAGCTTCCCTTATCAATACCAATGGCTTGCTTGCAAGCAGGGCAAACAATTTTATCCCCTTGCATTTCTTCCTCCACGTACCATTTACTAATACGTGCCTTATGGCAGCGCAAGACCTCGCCTTGACCAATCTTGTCATACTTCCATAGTTTGGTCTTACATTTGGAACATCGAATCGTCAGCATGGCGCCCCTCCTCCATTTTATTGCTTGCTCCTATCATACCATAGTCAACGCATACGGCGTGCAAAAAAAATTCACGGTAATTATTTTGCTACACTTTACAACTGTTATAATTTGTGCTATCCTTTAGAAAAACTATACCATAACAGGTGATTACAATGTCTAAGAGAAACCTTTCAGTGACAACCCGATATTACTTTACTTACTTTACCTTTACTGGCTTCAGTAAAGGCTATTTGGGTTATCCTGAAAACAGCTCTATCTGACATTCTATAATGAGAGATAGCAACTGCACGGAGGATATCCCCCGTGCAGTTTTTTTGTATCCTCAATAAATGCCCTATGGTCAATGGAATTATTCTTTTATCTTTATTTTGAAGGGAGCACTTTTATTATGATTATCAAACTCAGAACCGACGCAGAACAAGTACAAGTCCAACAACTCACCGACTGGCTCAAGTCCATGGGCTTAAACCTCTATTTCTCCGAAGGTGCCACCTACTCCATCATCGGTCTTGTCGGCGACACTTCCCGCGTGGACATCGAACTCATCGAAGCCCTTGAAATCGTTGAAAGTGTCACCCGTATCCAAGATCCTTTCAAAAACGCCAACCGTAAATTCCATCCGGATGATACCGTCATCAAGGTTGGCAACGCCACCATCGGTGGTGGGAGTTTGACCTTAATTGCAGGTCCTTGCTCCATTGAAAGTGAAGCACAAATTGTTGAGGTAGCACAACGTGTGAAGGCTGCCGGCGCAACCATTCTCCGTGGCGGTGCATTCAAGCCTCGCACCTCTCCATACTCCTTCCAAGGGATGGGCGCTGAAGGCCTTGAATTGCTCTTAAAGGCAAAAGAAGCCACCGGCCTCCCTATCATTTCCGAAGTCATGGATATTTCCCAATTGCCACTCTTCAAGGATGTAGACATTCTCCAAATCGGTGCCCGTAACATGCAAAACTTCAACCTTCTCAAAGAAGTCGGCACCATGGATAAACCGGTCCTTTTAAAACGCGGCCTCTCTGCTACCTACCAAGAATGGCTCATGAGTGCAGAGTACATCATGGCAGGCGGTAATAAAAACGTTATCCTCTGCGAACGCGGGATTCGTACCTTCGAAACCAAAACCCGTAACACCCTCGATATCTCCGCAATCCCAATGCTTCGCGAAATGACCCACTTACCAATCATTGTCGACCCTAGCCACGCTGCCGGTATTCGTCGCATGGTTCGTCCACTCAGTATGGCCGCCATTGCTGCCGGTGCCGATGGTTTGATGATTGAAGTGCATAATGACCCTGAACGCGCAAAATGCGACGGTCCACAATGCTTGCGTCCTGAAGCATTCGATGAAGTGGCTGCTGATGCCATCAAACTCCACGACTTCTGCAAAAAGGAAATCACCTTATGCTAAGCGCAACCGTTGATGTGAAAACCGGCAAGCCTTATCAGGTTTTCATCGGTCATGGGATGTTGGATGAGATTGGCACGCAATTGACCAACATCCATCCCATCTGCAAAGTTGCGGTGCTTACCGATGACACCGTAGCACCGCTTTATCTGACACGCTTAATAAAAAGTTTGATTGATGCGGGATTTGACGTCCACGCCTCCGTGGTTCCTGCCGGCGAAGAAAGCAAATGTTTTGCTTCATTAGAACAGCTCATGAATGAATGGAGCACAGCAGGCCTTCATCGCAGCGACTTGGTCGTTGCTTTGGGTGGCGGTGTCATCGGTGACTTAGGTGGCTTTGCCGCCTCCGTCTATTTGCGTGGTATTCCTTTTGTACAGGTCCCAACGACCCTTTTAGCGGCTGTTGATTCTTCCGTTGGAGGAAAAACTGCTATTGATATTTCCGCCGGCAAAAACCTTGTCGGCGCCTTTTATCAACCACTCGCCGTATATTGCGATGTGGATCTCATTCAAACCATGGACACCACCCGCTTTGCAGATGGTGTGGCAGAAAGCATCAAATACGGCGTTTTGGGTCAACCGGATTTATTTGAACGTTTATCCAAACGGCCACTCACAGCAACCGCAACAGACCTGGATCACATTGTCACCCAATGTGTCCAGCACAAAAATCGCGTGGTCAGTGAAGACGAATTTGAAAAGGGCAGTCGTGCCCTCTTAAATCTCGGCCATACCTTCGCTCATGCCATTGAACATCTGAGCAACTTTGAAGTGACGCATGGTCACGCGGTTGCCATCGGTCTTGCGATGATGGCACGCGCCGCTTCAAAAAAAGACTGGTGCAGTGATGCAGTGGCTCATGCCATTGAAAGCGCACTATTAAACAACCATTTGCCAATAAACTGTGATTACGACTCAGAGGAAATGTGTGACATTTGTCGTCGCGATAAAAAAGCCGCGAGCGATACCATCACCATCGTCGTACCACTAACCATTGGCCACTGTGAATTAAAAAAGGTATCCTATGATACCCTCTTGAAATTGATTACCCTCGGAAAGGAGCCTCTCTAAGATGAAGCTATCGCCTGCCACACTCGGCGGCTGCATTGCAGCGATTCCATCAAAATCCGCTGCGCATCGCCTCTTTATCGCCGCCGGTTTGGCGGACCAACCCTCTCATTGGACACTACCGACCAGCTCAATCGATATAGACACCACTTTGGCTTGTATGAGCGCCCTCGGCGCCGACATCGAACGATACGATACTGAGGTAGCTATTACCCCGATTCGTCATGCCAATGCGCAAGCAGCGATTGACTGTCAGGAAAGTGGCTCCCCCC